>CAYNHD010000062.1:0-6134 GCA_964396775.1 uncultured Thermoflexus sp.
TCAGGGGCGGACAGCAACGTGAGAAGCATTGAGATGGCGACCGATCAACCTCACCCCCTGGCCTCGCTACGCTCGGCTCTTCCCCTCTCCGTAAACGGAGAGGGGGGCGAGGCGCGTCAGCGCCGAGCGGGGGTGAGGTAAAGTGAAGGGCCGCTCCAGACCACAGGCAAACCTTAATGCCCATCCGTCCCCTGAACTCTGCCGGGAAGGGGCGTTGCGCTCACCTATCCAGCAGCAGGCGCGCCGCCAGGCCAGCGTAGACGTGCGCCGCTGTCCTGAGGTCTTCCAGGCGGACGACCTCACGCGGCGTGTGCGCCAGGTTGGGGTCGCCCGGCCCAAAGCCGACGGTGGGGATGCCCGCCTGACCCATCGTGTACACACCGTCCGTCGAGAACGGCCAGTGCCCAATCGCCGGCGCGCTGCCACGCACAGCCTGGATCGTCTGTTGGAGCGCCTCCACCAATGGGTGCGCCCGGTCGAGCACCCAGGCCGGGTGCGCTTCCTGCGCAGTACGCACCAGCCCCGTGTACGACGGCTCGTCGTAGGTGGTGATCTGCACGGTGGCGGGGATGTCCTCGCGGCTGATCAGGCTCTCCAACTGAGCGCACGCGCCTATCACTGTCTCGCCCAATGTCAGGCGGCGGTCGAGGTAGACCTTGCACAGGTCGGGGATGGCGTTGAGGCTCGATCCCTGGCTGTGGATGGCCGTCACCGCGATGGTGCCTGGCCCCAGGAACGGGTCTTTGGGCAGCGAGTCGGCCAGCAGTTGCGTGGCGAAGATGAGCCGCGCCGCTGCGTAGATAGCGTTCTGGCCAAGCTGCGGTTGGCTGCCGTGCGACGAGCGGCCCGTCACCGCCACCCTGAACATGACTCGCCCGCGCTGCCCCCGGCTGATCTGCAGGTCGGTCGGCTCGCCGAGCAGCACGTAATCCGGGCGGATGCCGTCTTCCTCGATCACGTAGCGGATGGCCAGGCCCTCACACGGCTCTTCCTGCACCACAAGGGCCAGCACCAGCCGGCCCTTGAGCCGGTCTTGCCAGGGCAGCAGTTGGCGCGCGCCGTAGACCATGCTGGCCAGCGCGCTCTTCATGTCCACCGCGCCCAACCCGTGCAGCGCGCCGTCGGCAATCACCCCATCGTAGGGCGGGTGCGGCCAGGACTCCAGCGTGCCCGGCGCAACCGTGTCCAGATGCGCGTCGTAGAGCAGGGTGGGGCCGTTGCCTGTGCCCAGCGTGACAATCACGCTGCCCATCGCGTTGACGCGCACATCGGCGAAGCCCAGGGCGCGCAGATGCTCAACCACCAACGCGGCAGCGTCGCCCTCGCGGGTCGAGACGCTGGGCGTCTGCACCAGGCGCTGCGCGAAGCGGTATAGTTCCTGCGCCGTCGCCCATTCCAGTTCCAGGTCGCGGGTGATGGCACTATGGCTGTTCAAGGTTACGAGGCTCCATGAGCGAAGAGAACCATCGGAATGGTGCGCAGGATGATCTGCAGGTCCAGGCCCAGCGACCAATTCTCGATGTAGTAGATGTCCAGCAAGCACATTTCCTCAAAGGGCACTTCGCTGCGCCCGCTGACCTGCCACAAGCCGGTCAGGCCGGGCAGCACGCGCAGCCGCTGCAAGTGCCACGGCTCGTAGAGGGCCACTTCGTCCGGGGTAGCGGGGCGCGGCCCCACCCAACTCATGTCACCGCGCAGGATATTCCAGATTTGCGGCACCTCGTCCAGGCTGAAGCGGCGAATCCAGCGGCCCACGCGCGTGATGCGTGGGTCGTTGGTCAGCTTGGGGTGGCGCGGGTCTTCGCCGGTGCGCCGGATCAGGTCGGCGTGCATCTTCTCGGCGTCCACGACCATCGAGCGGAACTTGTACACCTTGAAGCGCCTGCCCTCCAGCCCCACGCGCTCCTGGGCGAAGAAGATCGGCCCCGGCGAGTCCAGGCGGATGGCGATGGCGATGATCAGCGTGATCAGGGCGCTGGGCAGCAGCGCGATCAGCGCCAGAGCGATATCCACCATGCGCTTGGTGATGCGGCTGCTGGTGTTGAAGCGCGCTTCTCCGTTGAGGCCCAGCATGGGGATGCCGCCCAGCATCTCGACCTGCACCTGGCTGAGGCTTAGCTCAAACAGGTCGGGGACGGTGCGCACCTTGACGTTCTGGCGCTCGCACTCGCGCACGATAGCCAGAATCTTGCGCTGGACGTGCCAGGGCAGGGTGATGATCACCAGGTCCACACGGTGCTCGTCAATCAGGCGCGGCAGGTTGTCAATGCCGCCCAGGGCAGGCACGCGCCCCAGGTCATTGGCCCCGCGCTCCGGGTCGTCGTCCACGAAGCCGATCACCTTGTAGCCGAGGTCGGGCCGGGCGACGAGCGTTTGCAGCACGGACAGCCCCACGCTGCCCGCGCCGGCGATCAGCACGCGCTCGACGCCGATGCCGCGCTTGCGCAGGTTGTTGCGCAGGATGCGTAGCGCCAGCCGCCACATGCCCAACAGCAGCACGACCAGCGCCGCCGCCTGGATGATCAGCAGACGGGAGAAGACCAGCGGGCGCAACAGGAAGCTGAGGGCCATGACGATGACCGCCGCGCTCATCGCCCCGTTGGTGATGGCGAACACTTCGTCCCACCAGGTGCGCCCGCGCCGCTCGCGGTACAGGCGCGCGCCCTGGTTGAAGACCAGCATCAGCGCAGCGAAGACAACAGCGTAGGGCCAGTAGGGGGCAAACGGCGCGGCGTTGGCTTCGTCCACCGGCTGGAGGAACTGCACCTCGTAGCGCAGGTAGTACGAGAACAGGAACGCCGCCATCACCAGCAGCAAGTCGCCGGTGGGCAGCAACCAACGCGGCCATTTGAAAGGTGTCTCGTCCATAGCGGTTGAGAGTGATCAGTGATCAGTTTCCAGTTTTCAGTGTCCGGCTGGCCGTGTCAGCCTTCACCAAGCACCGCCTACTGACAACCGATCACTGACAACTGATCACCGACCACTCCTCACTACTGCGTCTCCAGTCCTAATGCGCGGCGGTAGCTGGCAACCGTCTGCGCCGCCGTCTCCGCCCAGGTGAAGCGCGCGGCATGAGCACGCCCGCGCGCACCCGCCTCGGCGCGCCACTGCGCGTCGTGCATGGCCCGTGCCAGCGCCGCCGCCCACGCCCCCACATCGTCCGGCGGCAGGCACAGCCCGCCGTCGCCAACCGCCTCCGGCAGCGATGAGGCGTCGGAGACGAGCGCCGGCTTGCCACAGGTCAGCGCCTCAAGCACCGGCAGCCCGAATCCCTCGAACATCGAGGGATAGACCAGCGCCTCCGCCGCGTTGTACCACAGCGGCAGCTCGTCCGCTGGCACATAGCCCGGCAGGTGCACGGTGCCGCTCAGGTTGTGCGCCTCAATCGCCGCGAAAATCTCGTCCGCCATCCAGCCGACGCCGCCCGCCAGCACCAGGTGAGTCGCCACGCGGTCTTCCGCCGCAAGCTGGGCGTAGGCGCGCAGCAGCACGGGCAGGTTCTTGCGCGGCTCCAGCGTGCCCAGGAACAGCAGGAAGCGGTCGGGCAGCCCCTTGCGCGCCCGGAAGCGCTCCACGTCCTCGCGCGGCAGCGGGACGAACTGCTCGCCGACGCCCGGCGCGGCCACGTCAATGCGCTCCGGCGGCAGCCCGAAGGTCTGCGCCAGGTCGCGGGCCGTGCTGTGCGAGATGGCGATCACCCGCCGTGCCCGCCCGCACGACCAGCGCGCGAACAGGCGCAGGTACCAGCGCCGCGCTGCCGGCAGCCGGTCGGGATAGTGCACAAAGCTCAGGTCGTAGACCGTCACCACCGACGGCACGCGGCTGAGCAGCGGCGATACAAACGCCAGACCGTGCGCCAGGTCGGGATGCGTCCGTCGCAGCGCCAGCGGCTGGGCGATCTGCTCCCAGAGAATGCGCCGCAGCGGACTCTCAGTATTCCACGCGGCGCGGCGCACTGCCAGCCGGTCATGGGCGGGCGGCTGGCTCTGCGGCCCCGCGAAGACCGTGTAGCGGAAATCCGGGTCGGCATCGGGCAGCGCGCGGAGCAGGTTGTAGATATAGCCGTTGATCCCCGCGCTCCGGTAACCGGCCTGGGCAGACAGCAGGTGCGCGTTCAAGCTGACATGGCAGCGCATGGCGGGCATTATACCAGATAACGCAGGGATTCATGAGTTCGGGGCGGATCGCAGACCGCCCCGAAGCGCGTTCTCAACAGGGATTTCACCACGCGCCCGGCGGGCGCAGCAGATCGGGCGGCGGCAGGGGCACCCGCGCGGCGCGGCGGCGCTGACTCCGCCAGTCGCGCAGCCCCAATATCACCGCGCCCAGCCCGATCATGAACAGCATGACCATCGTCGCGCCGACCGTCGCCAGCAGCAGGCGGGTGGACGTGTCGAGCGGCTCGTCTTCGCTGGCAGCGGCGGCCTGGGCGACCACTTCTGCGCGCAATCCTTCCGCGCCGACAGGGAACGCGCCGAACGGGTCGAGCGTCAGGCGCTGCGTGGCGTCGAGGGCGAAGGTGCCTTCGCACGCGGTGGTGATGCGGTAGAGCGGGCTGTCGGTGAAGCTGACGGTGTAGACGCCGCGCAGCAGGTTCTCGAAGCAGTATTCGGCCTCGCCCTCGGCGGTGATGTGCGTGGCGATGATCACGCCGCCAGTCGCCAGGTTGACGTTCACGCCAGCCAGCGGCCCCTCGTCGGCTTCGCGCAGGCCGTTGGCGTTGGCGTCGGCGAATGTCGCCACGCAAATCGTGCCGGTCTCGGCCTGGGCAGCGGCCCGGTTCAGCGGACTCCATGCGCCCGCCAGACCCACCAGCATCAGGCACACTCCGCCGAGCAGAAGAAGCCGGTTCATGCCGCGCGTACCTCTCTGAGCATCGCAGCCAGCCATCCATGCACCCATTGTCACTCGGAGGCTTCGTTCGGTTCCTCGTAGATGGGGGGCAGCCCGTATTCCTCGCGGATGATGTTCTCTAGCTTCATGGCCAGGCGCGGGTTCTCGCGCAGGTACTGCTTGGCGTTCTCGCGCCCCTGGCCCAGCGCCTCTTCCTGGTAGCGGAAGAACGCGCCGCGCTTGTCAATCACGCCTAGCTCGGTGGCGATGTCGAGGATGTCGCCCACCTTGCTGATGCCCTCGTTGTACATGATGTCGAACTCGGCTTCGCGGAAGGGCGGGGCGACCTTGTTCTTGGTCACGCGCACGCGGGTGCGGTTGCCCACCGTCTCGCCGCCCGCCTTGATGGACTGAATGCGGCGGATGTCCAGCCGCACGCTGGCGTAGAACTTGAGCGCCCGCCCGCCGGTGGTCGTCTCCGGGTTGCCGAACATCACGCCGACCTTCTCGCGCAGTTGGTTGGTGAAGATCATGCAGGTGTTGGACTGCTTGATCGCGCCGGAGAGCTTGCGCAGCGCCTGCGACATCAGCCGCGCCTGCAAGCCGACGTGCGAGTCGCCCATCTCGCCCTCAAGCTCGGCGCGCGGCACGAGCGCGGCCACGCTGTCCAGCACGATGACATCGAGCGCGCCGCTGCGCACCAGCGCCTCGGCGATCTCCAGCGCCTGCTCAGCCATATCGGGCTGCGAGACGTAGAGATTATCCACGTCCACGCCGATGCGGGCTGCGTAGGACGGGTCAAGGGCGTGCTCCATGTCAATGAAAGCGCAGATGCCGCCGCGCTTCTGCGCCTCGGCAATGGTGTGCAGGCAAAGCGTCGTCTTGCCGGAGCTTTCCGGCCCGTAGATTTCGGTGACACGCCCACGCGGGATGCCGCCCACGCCCAGGGCAATGTCCACCGCCAGCGAGCCGGTGGGGATCGCTTCCACCTGCAAGTGTACGGCATCGCCCAGCCGCACAATGGCCCCGTCGCCGAAGCGTTTGGTGAGATCGGACAGCGCCGATTCTAGCGCCTTATCGCGGCCTTTGTCGGTCATATGCGCCCAGTCCTCTGTGTCGCTCTGTGGGAACCGATCTTGCAGCACGAGTCTACATGGCACAGGGCGAGTCTGCCACCTGTGGTGGAAGTGGGATGCGTGCGAAATCAGCAGGTAGGGGCGCTTGCTCTGCTGCGCCCGACCCCGGAATAGACTTCCGAAGTTTTCGAAACCCTCGGAAGTCTGGCGTCCGAGCGCCCGTAC
>CAYNHD010000062.1:6144-13217 GCA_964396775.1 uncultured Thermoflexus sp.
GGGGCGTATGGCGATACGCCCCTACGTGACATCACGCCTGCCCGGCCCTGGCGGCGCTGCTCATCTCTCCGCAAACGCTGTACAATGAGGGCGCAGTGCCGGCTGCGCAACGCATGGCCTGGCGCGCCCGGCCCAGCCCCCCAGGAGGCACGGCGATGGAAGAAGTGAGCAAGGTCGTCTTTGAATACGGCCAGGTGTTGCTCAAGATGGACCGCTCCAAGCGCGAATCTGCGCAGATCATCCGCACGCTGGGTGGGGACGAACAGGAGCAGGTCTTGCAGCAGCACATTGCCAAGTACTGGAACCCGCGCAGCCTGTGGGATCGCCCGGACGGGTTGCTCGTCGTGACCGACCAGCGCCTCGTCTTCCTGACCAAGCAGGAGACCATCGCCACGACCACCGACTTCCTGAACCTCCCCCTGGAGTTCATCGAAAACCTGCGGACGGCCCGCGTCTGGTTCTTTGTGCCGGCGATCCGCTTCGAGGTCAGGGGGATGCCGTTCACCTTCACGCTGATGCGAGGGGCTGAAGCCGTCTGCGCGGCGATTGCCAGCGCCAGGGAACGCCAGCGCGCCATCCCCTGATCGTTAGGGAGCACGAACAAGGCGTTGGACAGTTGCCAGAATGTCCCTATCCCCCGGCCCTTCCCCCAGCCGAGCTAGGAGAAGGGGAGAACTACCTGCTAGATCGTTGCCTGCGCTATCCTGGCATGTCCCCGCACGACGTTAAAGAGAATTAAACATAATTCTCATCTTCTTTAACCTCATACGCCTTGAGGCTTTACGCCGCTCCCCTATCATGATGCATGGTTGGGGAGGCTTCTTCATCGGGCACCAGCCTGGCCGCCCCACTCAAATGCGCACAACCCATCTCAAGGAGAGATCAATGCCCAATTTCCGCTTCTGGAACAATTCAATCGGCTTTCTGCTCGCGCTGGCCCTGGCGCTGCTGGCCCTGGCTAACGCCCTACCCGCGCGCAGCGTCGTCGCCCAGGACGACGAGCCGATAGAGCTGCCCGAAGTTGACCCGCTGAGCGTCACCGGTGACATCGCCATCGCCGGTAGCTCGACCGTCGAGCCGGTCACCGTGGCTATGGCCGCGCGCTTCAGCGACGACGGCTTCATGGGCAACATCGCCGTCGCCGAGACCGGCACCTCCGCAGGCTTCGAGCGTTTCTGCAAGGAAGGCTCGACGGACATCAGCAACGCCAGCCGCGCCATCAAGGACTCCGAGCGCGCCGATTGCGAGGCTATTGGCCGCGAAGTGCTGGAGTTCTACATCGGCATTGACGCGCTGACCGTCGCCGTCAGCAAGGACTCGTTCGTGGACGAACTGACCCGCAGCCAGCTCATCGCCATCTTCACCGGCGAAGTGACCAGGTGGAATGAGGTCAACCCCGACTGGCCCGCCGCGACGATCCAGCTCTTCACGCCTGGCACCGACAGCGGCACCTTCGACTTCTTCGGCGAGGCCGTGCTGGGCACCAAGGGCGCTTACAAGGAACGCGAGGCCCGCTTCGCCGCGCTGCTGGCCCCCAACCCCACGACCAGCGAGAACGACTACACGCTGGTGGAGGGCATTCGCGGCAGCGAGAACGCCATCGGCTATTTCGGCTTCGCCTACTACATCGAGAACGAGGACACGCTCAAGGCTGTGGCCATCGCCAACGACGTGACCCACGACGCCGATGACAATCTGATCGTCATCCCCGCCGAGGAGTGGGAAGCCGAGGGCATCGCCTACGTCGCGCCCAGCAGCGATACCGCCGAGAGCGGCGAGTACATGCTGAGCCGCCCGCTGTTCATCTACTCGGCGGTGGGCATCCTGCAGGAGAAGCCGCAGGTGGCTGCCTTCGTCAACTACTACCTGACCAACGCCAATGAAGTGGTCAGCGAGGTGGGTTACTTCCCGGTGAGCACCGAGGCGCTGAACGAGTCCAAGCAGCACTGGCTCGATGCAATGGGCCTGGTCGGCTAGCTGCCCCATCCTGCACGTCACATGGGACGGTAGGGAGGAAGAGGCGCCTCCCTACCGTCATCTGCCTGCTTTCAGGCGAAGCCGTGTGGCAACCTGTGGGGAGTGGGAGACAGGGAGCGTATGATGGAACACAAGGCCATGATGGTCAATGAGCGCGTGCGGCTCGTCGCGCCTACGCACGACGACACCCCCTCGCTCAACCTGATGAAGAGACGGCGTCCTGGCGAGAGTCTGATCCAGGGCTTCTTGTTTTTATGCGGCTTCATGACCATCTTCACCACGATTGCCATTGTCATTGTGCTGGGCCGCGAGTCGCTGCTGCTGGTCACCAGCGAGTACGTAGACGAGGGCGGGGCCATTCACACTATCGGCGTGCTGGATTTCGTCAGCACGACGCGCTGGCAGCCGCACCGCTACGAGGTGGGCATCGCCCCGCTGGCCACGGCCACGCTGCTGAGCGCGGCCATCGCTATGCTCGTCGCGCTACCGCTGGGGCTTGGCTCGGCCATCTACCTCAGCGAGTACGCCAGCCCGCGCGTGCGGGCGACGGTCAAGCCGATCCTGGAAGTGCTGGCTGGCGTGCCGACCGTCGTTTACGGCTTCTTCGCTTTGCAGTTCATGACGCCGCTGCTGCAAGACCTGCTGGGCCGCGACGTGGTGGAGATCTTCAACGTCGCCTCGGCGGGGCTGGTCATGGGCGTGATGATCCTGCCGCTGGTGGCCTCCATGAGCGAAGACGCGCTGAGCGCCGTGCCGCGCTCGCTGCGCGAGGCGTCCTACGGCCTCGGCTCGACCCGGCTGGAGACGACGGTGCGCGTGGTGCTGCCGGCGGCAGTGTCGGGCATTGCCGCCGCCTTCATCATCGCCATTTCGCGGGCCATCGGCGAGACGATGATCATGGCCATTGCCGCCGGCGCGCGCTCCAACTTCACGCTCAACCCGTTTGAGTCCGCCTGGACGATGACCGGCTATATCGCCAGCATCAGCGGCGGCGACCTGGCCTACGATACGCTGGACTACAACAGCATCTTCGTGGTCGGCCTGCTGCTCTTCCTGATGACGCTGCTGCTTAACATTCTCAGCCGCTCCATCGTGGCGCGCTTCCGCGAAGTGTACGAGTAGGGAGGGCGATCATGGACCGTCTGGCACTCTTCGGTGCGGTCTTCTTCAGTCTGATCCTGGCCCTCAACGGGGGCATGACCTCCGCGCCCATCACCGCGCGCAAAGGGTACAACCCCCGGCTGGGCGCGCTGGCCGGGGCACTGACCGGGCTGTTCGGGGGCCTCATCCCGGCGCTGATCGTGCACCAGGTCTCCGGCGCGGGAGGGTTGGTGGTGTTCGCCGCGCTGATCGGCGGCGTCGGCGCGCTGGCGCTGCTGTGGCGGTTGCTGCCGTCCCGCGACGCGCAACGGGACATCCTGCCCAGCGGGGCGAGCATGCAGCGCAACATCGTCGCCCGGCACACGCGCGGGGCCATCGCCCAGGCGCTGTTCATCCTCTCAATCACCGTCGCGCTGCTGGCCCTAGGGACTTTGCTGTGGACGATCCTCAACAAAACGGTCGGGCTGACGGCGGTGCAGTACAACGTCGAGCCGGGCGCGCTCACCCTGGCCAGCTTCGACCCCGGCGCAGCGCCGGACGAAGCCGCGCCAGAGGACATTCCTGCGCTGCTCGCTGAGCACGTGCACCCCGTGCGGCTGCGCGAACTGGTGCTGGAACAGGTCGCCGGGGCCAGGCTTTCGGCCTGGCCGGAATTATGGGCTCAGCCCCTGAGCGCCGTGTTGCGGGGGTACGACTTCCCCCCGGAACTGGCCGGGACGCCGGTCAGCGCGCTGGAACCCGCCCAGGCCGCCGACCTGCTGGCGCGCAACCTGGACGCCGGGAGCCTGCAATCACTGCTTTACGCTGAGGCGGGCCGCGCCCTGAGCATGATGTCCGAGGCGGAGATCGCCGCGCGGCTGGCCGAGGGAGCCAGCGCCGGGCGCTTGCAGCGGCTGGCTCTGGCGCGCGTGGCCGGCGTCCGCGTGGACGACGGCGAAGTGCCGTCCGAACCGGTCGGCGAGGTGCTTGACGGCTACGCCTTCCCTGAGGCGCTGGCAGATACCCCCTTCAACCAGCTTACGGCGGCGGAAAGCGCCGCGCTGCTCGTGACTAACCTGGAGCGCGCCGACCTGGAAGACGCCGTGCTGGACGCGCTCGACACGCGCGAGCTGGACGATCTGTCCGGGCGCGAGTTGGGGGCCATCACCGCCGCCAACGTGCGCAAGGCGTTGCTGCGCGTGGCCATTCTGCGCGATGTTGTCGGCGCAGCGGAGAGCACCTGGCCTGACCTCAGCGGGCAGCCGCTCGGCGTCCTGCTCAAGGGTAAAGACTTTCCGGCGGGGCTGGCCGAGACCTCCTTCAGCCAGATCACCGAACAGCAGGCCGCCGACATCCTGGCCCGCAACCTGGACCGCGATGCCCTGATCACCTTGCTGATGGATCAGGTCGTCCAGGCCCAGGTCGTCAAAAGCTGGCCGCTGTGGGACTCGCTGACCGGGCGGAGCGCCATCGAGACGGCCCAGCAGACGCAGTTCCCGCGCGCCGAATTGCAGTGGCGCTCGTGGGTCAACGCCGACTTCCTGACCAGCCCGCTCGACCCGCGCCGCCCCGACCTGACCGGCATCCGCCCGGCGCTGATCGGCTCGCTGCTGATCATCGCCATCACCATTCTGGTCGCTTTCCCGGTGGGCGTGGGCGCGGCGATTTACCTGGAAGAATACGCCGGGCGCAGCCGCCTCAACCAGATCATCCAGACCAATATCAACAACCTGGCTGGCGTGCCCTCGATCATCTATGGCATGTTGGGCCTGGCTATCTTCGTGCGCTCGCTCGAAGCGATCACCAGCGGGCGAGTGGTGGGCGGCGGCGCGGCCAACGGGCGGACGGTACTCTCGGCGGGCTTCACCCTGGCCCTGCTGATCCTGCCGCTGATCATCATCAACGCGCAGGAGGCGATCCGCGCCGTGCCCGGCTCGCTGCGCCAGGCCAGCTACGGGCTGGGCGCGACCAAGTGGCAGACCATCTGGCATCATGTGCTACCCTACGCCATGCCCGGCATCCTGACCGGCACCATCCTGGCGATCTCGCGGGCCATCGGCGAGACGGCGCCGCTGATCCTGGTCGGCGGGGCGACGTACCTGACGCGCGACCCGGAGGGGCCGTTCTCGATCTTCACGGCGCTGCCGCTGCTGATCTACCGCTGGACGACGCTGCCTCAGGACGAGTTTCGTAACGCGGCGGCAGCGGCGATCATCGTGCTGCTGGTGTTGCTGCTGGGCCTCAACTCGCTCGCCATCATCTTGCGCAGCCGCTTGAGCAGGAGATTGTCATGACCACGACCAACGGCAATGGCCGTCACGCCATTGAATTCCGCAACCTCAGCGTCTTCTACGGCGATTTTCTGGCCGTGCGCGACGTGAGCATGAGCATCGAGAGCAAGCAGATCACGGCGCTGATCGGCCCGTCCGGCTGCGGCAAGAGCACCCTGTTGCGCTCGATCAACCGCATGAACGAGCTGGTGCCCAGCGCCCGCGTCCAGGGCGAAGTGCTGATGCACGGGCAGAATCTCTACGCGCCCGGCGTGGACCCGGTGGAAGTCCGGCGGCGGATCGGCATGGTCTTTCAGAAGCCGAACCCGTTCCCTAAGTCTATTTTCGACAACGTGGCCTATGGGCCGCGCGTGCTGGGCGTGCGCGACAAGGGGCGGCTTGCTGAGATCGTCGAGCGCAGCCTGCACCAGGCCGCGCTGTGGGACGAGGTGAAGGACGATCTGCGCAAGTCCGGGCTGGCGCTCTCCGGCGGGCAGCAGCAGCGGCTGTGCATCGCGCGGGCGCTGGCCGTCGAGCCGGAGATCATCCTGATGGACGAGCCGTGCTCGGCGCTGGACCCCATCGCCACGCTGCGCATCGAGGAATTGATGCGCGAGTTGCAGAAAGACTATACGATTGTCATCGTCACGCACAACATGCAGCAGGCAGCCCGCGTGTCGGACTACACCGCCTTCATGCTGTCGGACGAGACGCGCGCCGGCACGCTGATCGAATACGATCAGACGGAGAAGATCTTCACACGCCCGCGTGACACCCGCACCGAAGACTACATCACCGGGCGCTTCGGTTAGCCTGGCCAGGGATGGGAAACCCGATGAGCGATATGCCTTTGAAAGCGCGCACCACGCTCGACCGCGAGCTAACCACGCTGCGCGACAACGTGCTCAAGCTGAGCCATCTCGTGGACGGGGCCATCGAGCGGTCGGTGCAGGCGCTCAAAGAGGCCAATGTGGACCTGGCGCGCCAGGTCATCGCCGACGACGAGCAGATCAACGCCCTGCGCTACCAGATCGAGCAGGAATGCTATCTGCTGCTGGTGCTGCACCAGCCCGCCGCCCGCGACCTGCGGGCTATCGTCACCGCCATTCACATCGTCGTCGAGTTAGAACGCATCGGTGACCACGCGCGCGGGATCGCCAAGCTGGCCATCACCCTGTCCGACGAGCCGCCGCTCAAGCCGCTGATTGACATCCCGCGCATGGCCCAGATCAGCCGTGAGATGCTACGCGCCGGGCTGCAAGCCTACCTGGACTCCAATGCGGATCTGGCTGCGCAAACGGTGTCGCGCGACGACGAGGTGGATCATCTCGATGAGCAGGTGTACCGCGAGCTACTGACCTACATGATCTCTGACCCGCGCACTATCAGCCGGGCCACGTACCTGCTGTGGGTGTCGCACAACCTGGAGCGCATTGCTGACCGCATCACCAATATCTGCGAGCGTGTGGTCTTCATGGTCACCGGTGAGATCGTCGAGTCCGGCGACCGCTGACCGCTCCCTGCGCCTGCTCCGTCGCACCTGCGGGTGCGCATACGCTCCCGCGCCGCCCCTCGCCTCAAGGGGCGGCGTCTTTTTCACTCTCCTGCTCGTTACCTGTTACCGATGTGTCCGAACGGGCACGCCTTAACCTGATGCCTTCGGCGGGATAACGGCGTAGGGGCGTATGGGCAATACGCCCCATGCGCGTCAAGTTAAGGCTTCCGGGTGCGCGGTATGGGCAGAAT
>CAYNHD010000063.1:0-13129 GCA_964396775.1 uncultured Thermoflexus sp.
CCCGCCTGCGGGGAGGGATTTAGGGTGGGGTTGCAGGCCTTTTCAAACGGCCTCTTAAGTTGGTGCATGTGGACGCAGCAGAGCAGCGCCCTCTGCGCTGGGCAACGTGCCCGAATACAGACTTCCGAAGTCTGCGGAAACTTCGGAAGTCTGATCTCTACGCGCCCCTACTGCGCGACGTAACCGCCGTCTACCAGAATCGGGTTGCCGCTGATGAACGATGCGCCGTCCGAGCACAGGAAGACGACCAGTTCGGCGACTTCCTCCGGGTTGCCCATACGCCCGACGGGGTGAGCCATCTCAAGCTGCGCCTTGACTTCGGCGGGCAGGCCGTTGTCCACCATCGGCGTGTGGATGAAGGCCGGGCAAACCGCCGTCACGCGGATGTTCTGCTTGGCGTACTCGATGGCCGCGTTCTTGGTCAGGCCGATCACGCCGTGCTTGGCGCTGACGTAGGCGGGCGCGGTAGCGAAGCCGACATGCCCCAGGATGGAGGCCATGTTGACGATGGCCCCGCCGCCCTGCTTGAGCATTTCGGGAATCTGGTACTTCATGCCCAGGAACACGCCGGTCAGATTGACGGCGATGACCTTGTTCCAGCCCTCGATGGAGTAGTCGGCGGTCAGGTTGGCCTCGCCGCCGATACCGGCGTTGTTGCAGGCGAAGTCCAGCCGCCCGAAGGCCGCAACCGTCTCATCCACCAGCGCCTTGACCTCGGCGGCGTCGGACACGTCGCACTTGACGAAGATGGCTTCGCCACCCTGCTCCTGGATCAGGCGGACGGTTTCCTGGCCGCCGGCAACGTCCACGTCGCTGACGGCAACCTTGACGTCCTCGCGGGCAAACGCCAGCGCCGTCGCCCGGCCAATGCCGGAGCCAGCGCCAGTGACAATAGCTACCTTGCCTTGCAGACCCTGGAGGCACGCCCCATTGTTAGCCATGATGCTGCTCCTTGTCTTGTGGGGGCTTGCGCCCGGAACGCCCCCGCCGGGGCGGTTGTAGCGGCCTTCCGGCGCAGCCCTGTTCCAACGATTGATGAGATTGTACATTATTTCACAAACGATGCCAAAGGTTTCTGGAAAACCTGTATATATCTCATAATATAGCAATTAAACATCAAAATGCCGAAGGGTAGTTCCCCATCCGCCGCCACACGTCGAGCATCAACTCGTAGCGGCTGAGGCGCATCCCGGTGTAGATGCAGTTGCTCGTGGAGAAGATGTAGCCGCCGCCGGGCATCCCGTGCTCCAGCGCGTAGCGGACGGAGGCGATCACCTCGGCGTCGGTGCCCGTGTCCAGCAGCCCGCAGTTGACGTTACCGATCAGGCAGACCTGCGCCCCGCAGCGCCGCTTGACCTCGGCGATGTCCACGCCCGCCTGCGGGTCGAGCGAGTGCAGGGCGTGCGGGTTCGCCTGCAGCAGTTGATCGAGGATGGGCATGATGTTGCCGTCGGTGTGCTTGATCGTGTAGAAGCCCAGCGCGCGGTAGGCGGCGATCAGCCGGGCCAGGTAGGGGGTGACGAACTCACTGAACAGGGCCGGGCTGAGGAATGGCCCCTGGTTGAAGCAGTAGTCGGTGCACAGGGCGAAGCCATCCAGCCCGCCGTGCCGGGCCAGGCGCTCGGCTCGCTCCAGCGCCGCCGCCAGCCGCGCCTCGGCCTCGGCCTTGATCGCGGCAGAGTCTTCGTACAGGCGGCGGCAGAACTCGGCCATCTGGTGCCCGTCGGGGATGCCCAGCGTGGCGTCGCCGTGCAGCATGAGGAAGTAACGGTCGCCGCTGCGCTCGCGCACCAGGTCCATCAGGCGGCAGGTCTCGTCGAGCGTGTTGGGGTTGGGGTGCAGGAAGATGGCGCTGTGCTCGAAGCGTTCAGCGGTGGCGATGTACAGGTCGGCCATGTCCGCCCGGTGAAGCTGGCGCTCGCGCTCCTCCATTTGCAGCCATTGGTGGTAGCTGCGGTGCTCCGGGTGGACTTTGCCGAAGGCTTCCATCGTCAGGAAGAAGACCAGCTCGAAATGGGGCACGCGCCCGGTCAGCGGGCGGCGTTCGAGGGCGGCGATGAAGCGCTCCCGCGGCTGCATGGGCACCTCCGGCCCGTAGGACCGCACTGAAGGCGAGACCTGGCCGGCAGAATGCGGGCCAGTTCCTGACGATAAGGGCTCTTCCGCAGATTCCGTGATATCGGTGAAGACCTGTGCCGCTGTGCCGCTAGACTCCGGTGAACACCCTGTTGGCATCATCTGCTCGTGCTGTCACCGCCATTGGCCACCTGCAATCCGGATGGCAGGGGTGTACCCATCATCCATGCGCGTACCATCGCGGTGAACAGGTCGGGGGCTTCGACGTTCCACCCGTGACCAAGCCCAGGCGCAAGCCATCCCTGCGCGTTGGGCATGATCTTCGCGATCGCGCCAACGGCCTGCGTGATGATTTTCGATTCGCTCCCGCCCGCCGTGATCAGCGTGGGAGTGTTCACGTGGTGGAGAGGTGGCACCTGAAACTGAGCCGCCTCTTCCCAGATCCGGCGGTAGGCCTGCATTGACAGCGCTTGCAGATTTTCGACGAGGGCAGGCTGCATGTCTGGCGGGAGGCGCAGCAATCTGGCCTGCATATTCACAAACCAGCGCCTTTTCGTCAAGAAGGACATCAGCCACAGTTGCGGGCGGAGCAGTGCCCGGTTAGGCATAGGCGCGGCGGTGACTCCGCTCATGACAACCCGATCCAGCACGTCGGCATGGTGTTCCAGTAGAACCAGCGCGACATAGGCACCGAGCGAAAGCCCAACCACGTGTGCCCGTCCATTCGTAGCGCGCGCCTCGATAAGCGCCGCGATCTGATCGGCAGTGTCTGTCAACGAGACCCAGGTCTCGTGGTTGCTCTTGCCATGACCGGGCAAATCTACATTCAGGCAGTGGAAATCGGCGAGGGCGGCGATTTGCCTATCCCACATCCAGCCACCGGTGCCCACGCCGTGCAAAAAGACAATGCTTGGCGCACCCGGCGTCCCAGTCTCATGGACATAGAGTGACATGGTCATTCGCTTCCTGGGGGTCAAGCCCTGCCCAGCAGTCGCACAGACTCATTCTCCGCAAATTGCGGAAGAGCCCGCTTCGTGGATTGGCTGCGCTAACCAGCACCGCAAGAGAACACCCCGCATCCTGCGACACGGGGTCTATGCGCTCTGAATAAGGATGAGGGGGTGCGGGCTAGCCCTGGCGCACGACGTCGCTGGCCTCGTGTCCGTCTTCTTCGTTCAATTCCGTGTCTGTTCCTTCTCGCCGCGCAGGGTAAGGCCATGCAGGGGCGGGTTTCAAAGCCGCCCCTGCAAACGGTACCTCTCGCGGTCGTCGCATCGCGGCAGGTCTACCTGACGCGCGCCCCGCTAAATCAGCAGCCGCATCGGGTTTTCCAGCAGTTCCTTGAGCGCCTGCAGGAACCGCGCCGCCTCCACCCCGTCGCTGACGCGGTGATCCACGCTGATCGTGACCTTCATGCGCGTCCCGACGCCGAGCGTGCCGTCTTCGAGCACGACAGGCACTTTCTTGGCCGAGCCAATGGCCAGGATAGCCGCTTCGGGCGGGTTGATGATGGCGCTGAAGTGATCCACATCGAACAGGCCGAGGTTACTCACACTGAAGGTGCTGCCCTCGATCTCGTGCGGCTTGACCTTGCCCTCACGGGCGCGGGTGATCATGTCGCGGTGATTGTAGGCCATCGTGCCCAGCGATACCTTGTCCGCGTCGTAGGAGGTGACGTTGACCAGCCCGCCGTCGAGCGCCACCGCGATCCCGATGTTGATCCGCGTGTGGCGCACCAGCTTGTCGCCGTAGTAGTGCGAGTTGAGGTTGGGGAAGCGGCGCAGCGCCAGAGCCGCTGCCTTGACGATCATATCGTTGACCGTGATCCTGCCCGCCTCATCTTCGATGCTGGCGTTGAGTTGCTGGCGCAGCGCCAGGGCCGCCGCCATGTCAATCTCGCTGGTGACGTAGAAGTGCGGCACGAACTGCTTGCTCTCGACCAATCGCTGGCCGATGCGCGCCCGGATGCGGCTGAGCGGGATGATCTCCACGTCCGGCCCGCTGGGAATCTCGGTGAAGGTGGGCATAGTCGGGCGCGGCGCTTCGAGCGGGATGGGCGGGGTCGCCGGGACCGCGGGAGCCGGCTTCGGCGGGGCAGGGGCCGCTGGCGCTTTCGCGGCCACGAAGCTCTCGATGTCCTTTTTGGTGATGCGCCCGCCGGGGCCGGTACCCTTCACACGGCGCACGTCAATGCCCCGCTCGTCGGCCAGGCGGCGGGCGATGGGGCTGATCTTGAGGAAGCCATCGTCGCCCGCTTCAGCGGCTTCGGCGACCCGCTGCGGCTCAGCGGGGACGGCTTCCTCAGCGGGTTCGGCGGCGGCAGGCGCTGCTTTGGCGGGAGCGGCACCCTCCGGCGGGGCCTCCCCCTCCGCGCCGACATAGCCGATGGGCGCGCCCACGGCGACCACATCGCCCGGCTCGGCCAGCAGTTGCAGCACGGTGCCCTCGACCGTCGTCTCGATCTCGATGGTCGCCTTGTCCGTTTCGATCTCGGCGATCACGTCGCCCTTTTTGATCGCCTGGCCGATCTGCACCGTCCAGTTGACGAGCGTGCCCTCGGCCATGTCGAAGCCGAGCTTGGGCATGATGATGGGTTCGGCCATCAGATCACCTCCTTGACCGCCCGGATGATCTTCTCCGGGCTGGGCAGCGCCATTTGCTCGATCTCGCGCGAGTACGGCAGCGGGATGTCCATCGCCGCCACGCGCTTGACCGGCGCATCCATCCAGTCGAAGCACACGTCGTGAATCTGCGCGGCGACCTCGGCCCCCACGTTGAACAGGGGCAAGCTTTCCTCGACGACCACGCAGCGGTTGGTCTTTTTGAAGCTCTCGAAGACCGGCTCCAGGTCGAGCGGGCGCAGCCAGCGCAGGTCAATGATCTCCGCCTCGATGCCCTCTTTGGCCAGTTCTTCGGCAGCGACCAGCGAGTGCTCCAGCCCCTTCTGGTAGGTGACGATGGTCACGTCGGAGCCTTTGCGTTTGATGTCGCTCTTGCCGATGGGCAGCAGGAAGTCAGGGTCGTCGGGGACGGGGCTGCGCCGCTGGAGCATGGTGCTGTGCTCGACGAAGAGCACCGGGTTGTCGTCGCGGATGGACGCTTTGAGCATCCCCTTGGCGTCGTAGGCGGTGCCGGGCACGGCCACGTACAGGCCGGGGAAGTGAGCGAAGATCACTTCCGGGGCGTGGGAATGCGTCGCGCCAAGCTGCTTACCGCCGCCGGTTGTGGTGCGGATGACCAGCGGGACGGTGAACTGCCCGTTGAACATGTAATGGACTTTGGCCGCGTGGTTGATGATGGCATCCAGGGCCAGGAAGGCGAAGTTGATCGTCATGATCTCGGCGACGGGGCGCAGGCCGGCCATCGCCGCCCCGACCGCCGCGCCAGCGATGACCATCTCGGAGATCGGTGTGTCGCGCACGCGCTTGGCACCGAACTCGTCGAGGAAGCCGCGCGTCACGGCGTAGGTGCCACCCCACACGCCGACTTCTTCGCCCATGATGAACACGCGCTCGTCGCGCTGCATCTCTTCGCGCAGGGCGCTGCTCAGCGCCTCGCGGTAGGTAATTGGTCTATCGGCCATGGCCCCCTCTAGTCAACGTACACGTGGCTGATCAGGTCTTCGTAGGTCGGGGCGTCGCTGTTCTTGGCGAACTCAACAGCGTCGTCAATGGCTTGCAGCGCCTCGGCGTCGAGCTTGTCGAGCGCCTTCTCCACGCCCTTGTAGGTCTCGGTCAGGTAGCTGCGGAAGCGGGTGATCGGACCGGTTTCGACGAACGACTCGACCTCTTCTTTGGTGCGGTAACGCTGCGGGTCGCCCATGCTGTGCCCTTCCAGGCGATAGGTGAGCGATTCGACGAGGATGGGGCCGTGCTTGCGGGCGTGCTCGGCGGCCTCGCTGATCGCCTCGTAGACGGCCAGCACGTCCATGCCGTCCACGCGCGGCCCCATCTTCATGCCGCTGCCGTCCTCGCTGCTATAGGCCAGGGCGCGGCGAACCAGTTCCTTCGCGCCGCTGGCGCGCTCGACGGCGGTGCCCATGCCGTACTGGTTGTTCTCGATCAGCCAGACGACGGGCAGGTTCCACACGGCGCTGAGGTTGAGCGCCTCGTGGAAGTAGCCGATGTTGGTCGCGCCGTCACCCATCAGGGCCAGCACAACGCTGTCCTCTTCCATGTAGCGAATCTTGAGGGCGATGCCCGTCGCCAGGGGCAGGTGCCCGCCGACGATGCCGTAGCCACCCCACATGTGCAGTTCGCGGTCAGCCAGGTGCATCGAGCCGCCCTTGCCGCCGCTGACGCCCGTGCGCTTGCCGAGCATTTCGGCCATCGCCCGCTTGGGGTCAATACCGCGCGCCAGGGCGATGCCGTGATCGCGGTAGGCGGTGATCACGTGATCGTTCGGCCCCAGTGCGGCTACTGCGCCGACGCCCGTCGCCTCCTGCCCGATGTACAGGTGCAGGAAGCCGCCGATCAGCCCCTGCTGGTACAACTCGGCACAGCGCTCTTCAAAGCGACGAATGAGCACCATCTGCCGGTACCAGTCAAGCAGCGTTTCCTTGTTCGGTTTGGGCATGGTCAGAGTCCCCCAGCCAGCGTGAAAACGGGCGTTCAGGGTAACGCCCATGATGGAGTGAATGAAATTGCACTGTGGCGATAGGGAAATTGTACAAGATCGCACGACCGCTTGGCAAACAGGGCCGGGCGGCGGACGCGAAGGGGCAGCGCGCCGCAACTGAAATCTGGCGCTTCTGACAGAGACGAGATAATGTTATAATAAATTCAACCCGATTCAGAAGAATAGAGTGAGTAGGGAGAATAAGCCATGAGGAAGAAAGCATTCGCGTTGATCGGGGTTATCGTCATGTTGCTGGCGGCAGTCGTGCCGGCGCTGGCGATTACCAATGGCCAGCCCGACGGGAGCAATCACCCGTACGTGGGGCTGTTAGTATTCGACGACGCTCCTGGACATCCCGCCTGGCGCTGTAGCGGGTCGCTGCTCTCGCCAACGCTCGTGCTGACTGCGGGGCACTGCACCGATGGAGCTGTGGCGGCCCGCGTCTGGTTTGCCGAGGACGTCACGTATGATGCGGTGCCCTTCCCTCTGTATCCTTATGGTGGGCCTGGGTCCGGCGCGATTGAGGGCACGCCGTACACCTATCCCGACTTCTGCATTGGCTGTGGTCAGGGCCTCCCCGGCTTTGCCACTGGCGATGTGGGTGTTGTTGTCCTGAGCGAGCCGGCTCCTGTGGGAGCGTTCGCCAGCTTAGCCACCGCTGGTTTGGTTGACACCCTCAGGAACAAGACCGCCGTGGACCTGGTCGGCTATGGCGTGCAAGTTCAGCAACGAGGTGTGCCGCCGCATCAGTGGACTGGCCTGAGGCTGCGCCTCTACGCACCGAGCGAGCTGGTGTCGGGCAAGTTCGTGCACAGCGATATGTTCATGCGCATCGCCCTGAACAAGGGCGGCGGGTCGGGCGGCACTTGCTTTGGCGATTCGGGTGGGCCGATTCTCCTGGCGGGCAGCAACACGGTGCTGGCAGTCAACTCCTACGTCACCAACTACAACTGCGCCGGCGTGGGCTACTCCAACCGAGTTGACAGACCGGACATTCTGGCCTGGATCAACGGGCCGCACCCCTAGCTAACGGCCCATCCCATCTCAAAACAGCAGCGGGCCGCTCACGGGGAGCGGCCCGCGCGCCTGGGGCAGCATGATGCAGGGGCTACTTAGTGCGCTGGCGAATGTCGGGTCCGCGAAACGGCAAGCCAAGTAGCGGTGCCAAAACGCAGAAGTCGAAGGCGCCCGCCGCCAGCGGCACCAGCCCGATGATGGCCACGACGATCCCGATGGTGCCCTCAATGACGAACAGGCCGATCAGGATCAACACGATCCCCGCGACGATGCGCAGCAAGCGCCCCGCCGAGCTTGCCATGAAGTCCACAAGTGCCATGTCCGGTGCTCCTTTTGCAGTCCGCTAGACTTACACCGATCAGATATGCCGGGTTGGAGAGCTTTGGATCTCTCCAGCACCACAAGAAGAAACACCGTCGCGCGCCTGACGCTACGCGGCTCGCTCAGCGCAGCGCCCGCTCGTACCAGCGGTAGTGCTTGTAGTCGTCGCCGCCATAGGCGCGCACGATGCGGTTCATGGCCTCGTTCGTCTCCAGCACCCAGCCGGCGTCGGCGTAGTGCCAGCCTGTCTCGGCGCTGATCGTCGCCGCCTGCTCGAACAGGTGGGCGAACATGGCCGCCTCCACGCCGATGCCGCGAAAGCCCTCGCGCACGCCCATCAGGGCGATGCGGATGCGCGAGACCTTCGAGCGCACCTTCCAATGCCAGAAGACCTGAGCGAGCGCCATCGGCGCGGGCTTGCCGGGGCGCGGGTAGGCCGCGCGCAGCGGCTGGTTGAGGTCGGGAAAGGCCAGCAGAAAGGCCGCCGGCTCGCCGTGCACGGCGGCGAAGAAGGCCAGGCGCGGCTCCAGGTACTGCCCCAGGTCTTTGATCAGTGCGTCCAGTTCTGCGTCGGAGAGCGGAACGAAGCCCCAGTTGTCGTCCCACGCTTGGTTGTAGATGTCCTTGAACAGCGCCAGGTCGCGCTTCATGTGGCGCGCGTCGAGCGTGCGCACGGTGATGCCGCGCCGCTCGTTGTTCTTGCGCGTGACGCGCAGCGTCTGCGCCAGCTTGGGCGAGGCCGTCCAGTTCTTCAGGGTGATGTGGAAGCTGTAGGTGTCCATCACCTTGACGAAGCCGGGCGTATTCTCGATCAGACGCTGGACGTAGGGGTAGTTGTAGGGCATGAGGATCACTGGCGGGTCGTCGAAGCCCTTGATCAGCAGCCCGCACTCGTCGTTGGTGGAAAAGCTGGCCGGGCCGCGCAGGGCGTCGTAGCCGCGCGCCGCCACATACTCCGCCGCTGTCTCCAGCAGGGCGGAGGCTGCCTCCTGATCGTCGCGCACCTCGAAACAGCCGAAGAAGCCGATGTGCTCGTGCTGGAACTCGTTGTGGCGGTGATTGACGATCGCCGCAACGGTGCCCACCGGCTCGTCGCCGCGCCAGGCGATGAAATAGTCGCCTTCCATGTGCTGCCAGGACGGGTTCTTGCGCCGGTCGAGCTTGTGGCGCTGCATCCCCACCAGCGGCGGCACCCAGTGCGGGTCGCCCCGGTAGAGTGCCCAGGGGTAGCGCAGAAATGTCTCCAGATCGGCTCTGCTCTCGACTTTGCGCACAATCACCGGCGCAGGCATGGCGTAACTCCTCAAAGACAGTGGTCAGTGGTCAGTTGTCAGCAGGAACAGTTTGAAAAAGCGGACGTATGCAGTGAACTGCACACAGGTCAACAGCATCAGTCCCTGCATCTCCAACTTTACCCAGGCATTGAGTGATCTGTCGAAAGGAATTGGCACTTAACCACTGATCCGTGACAGTGGCAACGAGTGTACTATGAGGGCGACGCACCGGCTGCCTGCAAAACCTGTCTGGTAGAGGCGCTGCTCTGCTGCGCCCTGGTTAGCCTCACCCCCAGCCTCGCTGTGCTCGGCTTGCCCCCTCTCACGTCGTGCAGAGGGGGCAGTGAGGCGCGTCAGCGCCGAGCGGGGGGTGAGGCTGAGGCGCGCGACCATACTGCCTGACAGGTCTTGCGCGCACCCTGATAAGCAGCGCCCTGGCACCCCCACCCGCCGTGCGGTATAACCATCCCACTGCCTACTGGCCGCGAGGAGGCCCCCTATGTCCCGCCGGATTTGGCTGCTCGCCATCGTCCTGCTCGTCCTGATTCCCGGCATCGTCCAGGCCAGAGAGGGGCCGCTCGCCGGTTCCGCTGGCATCGGCGACCCGACCTTTCCCACGCTGGGCAACGGCGGTTACGACGCCCAGCACTACGCCATCGAACTGACCGCCGATCTCGCTGCCAACACCATTGACGCGACGACGACGATCACCGCCCTAGCCACGCAAGAATTGAGCGCTTTCAATCTGGACTTCGCCGGGCCAGCCGTGCTCAGCGTGGAGGTCAACGGGGTACCCGCGGCGTGGGACCGGCACGAGTGCGAGTTGATCGTCGCGCCGCCCGCGCCGCTGCCCGATGGTGAGCCGTTCACTGTATCGGTGCGCTACGCGGGCCGCCCCAGCACCATGTCCGGGGCGAGCATCCCCATGCTGGTCGGCTGGACGCGCTTCGGGGATGGCGTGTTCGTCGCCAGCGAACCGTATGGGGCGATGGGCTGGTATCCGGTCAACGATCACCCGCTGGACAAGGCGACCTACGAGTTGCGCGTTACCGTGCCTGCGCCCTATGTGGTGGCGGCCAACGGCACGCTGCACGAGACGATCCTCAGCACGGACGGCGAGGCGATCACCTATGTGTGGGCCTCGCGCGACCCCATCGCCAGCTACCTGGTGACGGTCAACATTGACCAGTTCGCCGTGATGCACGAGACCGGGCCGGATGGCCTGCCGCTGCGCACGTATTACCCGCCCGATCACGCCGACGCTGTGGCCGCCGAGTTCGCGCGCACCGCCGACATGATCGCCTTCTTCAGCGAGGCATTCGGTCCCTACCCGTTCGAGGCGTATGGCGCGGTGGTCATTGACGCGGCGCTGCCCTTCGCCCTGGAGACGCAGACGATCTCGCTCTTCGGGCGCAACTGGATCACGGGCACGGGCGCGGCTGAGGAGGCGGTGGCCCACGAGCTGGCCCACCAGTGGTTCGGCAACAGCGTCAGCCTGGCCCGCTGGGGTGACATCTGGCTCAACGAGGGCTTCGCCACCTATGCCTCGTGGCTATGGTTCGAGCACGACCGGGGGCCGGACGCGCTGGATCAGATCGTCCGCCGCACCTACGCGCAGATCGCCGAGGATCAGGCGGGGTTCTCGCCCCGGCTGACCAGGGCGCAGTTTGTCCGGCTGCTGGAGGACTGGCTGCCCGCCGCTTCGACCGTCAGCGCCCAGACCGCCACAGAAGTCCTCCGTCTGCTGCTGAGAGGGCCGTCGAGCACGGACGAGGTTGAGCAGGCGCTCGCCGCCCTGCCCGCCGGGGGGCTGAGCGGCGCGGAACTGATCGCCCTGCTCGGCACGCTGCCAGTCAGCGACGTGCCCTTGAGCAGCGCCGACCTGCAGACGCTGCTGGACCTGCTGGGGCTGGAGGCGGGGGGCACGAGCGGCCCCACCCTGCCCCTGAGCAGCTACCTCCCGCCGGGCAATCCGCCCCCGGATGCGCTGTTCAACCGGGGTGTCTACCTGCGCGGCGCGCTGACGTTGCACGCGCTGCGCCTGCGCGCCGGTGACGAGGCGTTCTTCGCCATCCTGCGCACCTACTACGCGCGTTACCAGCACGGCAACGCGACGACGGCGGACTTTATCGCGGTGGCCGAGGAGATCGCCGGGGAGCCGTTGGGCGACCTGTTCGACGCCTGGCTGTACGCTCCCGCGCTGCCGGACTTGGCGGAGATGGGCCTCAGCGCCGCGCAGTAGATGAGGGTTCTGGCACAGATGCGTAGGGGAGGGTTTCCAAACCCTCCCCACGTTGTTGATCGCCCGGTTGTTTGCGCCCTGACGGGGTGCGCTCACGGCATGTGCAGGACGGGGGCGATGCGCTCGATGGCCCAGTCAATGTCAGCGCGGGTGATGACCAGCGGCGGCGCGAAGCGGATGATGTGGCGGTGCGTCTCTTTGGCCAGGATGCCGCGCTCCTGCAGCGCCTCGCAAAAGCGCCGCGCGCCGCCCGCTTCCGGCTTTAGCTCCACGCCGATCAGCAGCCCCCTGCCGCGCACTTCCTGGACGTGCGGGCTGTTGATCTCGGCCAGCCGCTCCTGGAAGTACTCGCCCATCACGGCGGCGTTCTCGATCATGCGCTCCTCGACGAGTACCTGCAGCGCCGCCCGCCCGACCGCCGCCGCCAGCGGATTGCCGCCGAACGTGCTGCCGTGGTCGCCGGGGCGGAAGACGCCCAGCACCTCGCGGTTGGACAGCGCCGCCGAGACCGGGTAGAAGCCGCCCGACAGCGCCTTGCCGATGGTCATCACGTCCGGGCGCACGCCTTCATGATCGCAGGCGAACAGCTTGCCCGTGCGACCCAGCCCGGTCTGAATCTCGTCGGCGATCAGCAGGACGTTGTGGCGCGTGCAGATGTCGCGCACGCGGCGCAGGTAGCCGTCCGGCGGGACGACAACGCCGCCCTCGCCCTGGATCGGCTCGACGATGAAAGCGACCGTGTGGGGCGTGATCGCCGCTTCCAGCGCGTCCGCGTCGCCGAAGGGCACCAGCTTGAAGCCGGGTGTGTAGGGGCCGAAGCCGTCGCGGTATTGCGGCTCGGATGAGAAGCTGATCACGGTGATCGTCCGCCCGGCGAAGTTGCCGGCGCAGGCGATGATCTCCGCCTGGCCGTCGGGCACGCCCTTGACTTCGTAGCCCCATTTGCGGGCGGCCTTCAGCGCGGTCTCGACGGCCTCAGCGCCGGTGTTCATCGGCAGGGCCATCTCGTAGCCGGTCAGCTCGCACAGCTCCTGGTAGAACAGACCAAGCTGATCGTTGCGGAAGGCACGGCTGGTCAGCGGCAGGCGCGCGGCCTGCTCGACCAGCGCCTGGCGGATGCGCGGGTGGCTGTGCCCCTGGTTGACGGCGCTGTAGGCGCTCAGGCAGTCCAGGTAGCGGTTGCCCTCCACGTCCCACACCCACACGCCTTCACCCCGGCTCAACACCACGTCGAGCGGGTGGTAGTTGCGCGCGCCGTAGCGATCTTCCAAAGCGATAAGCTCTTCAGAGGACAAATTGACTAAGGTTTCCATAGTTAGCAGAACCTCGGAGGCGTAGCTGCTCATTTGCAGAATCGGGAACAGCCAGTACCGATACTCCCATTGTAACAGCACTGGCAGACCATTGGCAGTCCAAATAAGACCACCAATGGACTCTGGGCGGTCAGCGACGAGCGCGTTTTCTCCTGGATGGCCCGGCACGGCTCCGCGAGAGGGCGTAGGGGCGTATGGCAATACGCCCCTACGGGCCTCACCCCCTAAATCCCCCTCTCCAGCCGAGCTAGAGAGGGGGACTTTGACCG
>CAYNHD010000064.1:0-13128 GCA_964396775.1 uncultured Thermoflexus sp.
AACCCGTGACCTTCTCCTTGGCAAGGAGACGTTCTACCACTGAACCACGCCCGCATGGCTCAACTGGCCCACAGTATAGCCCAAGACACCGCGTTTGGCAAGAGCAAAACGCGCGGCGCGGGTGCATCCCACGATGGGGGCGAAATACCCGAACCGCAGGGACGCAGAGGACGCGGAGAAGACCTAACACCCTCTCCATACTATCTTTTCTCTGCGCTCTCTGCGCCTCAGCGGTGATCCTCTGCTCCAGAAATGAGACACGCCCATCGCTGCCGGGTGCATCCCGCAATTGTGGTGCGTCCGACGTGCGTAGGGGCGCAGTAGTGCAGCGCCCGTCGGCGCTCTGAATTCGCCTGAAGGACGAACTACGCCGCCCGCGCACGTGCGCGTTTTGCCGGATCGCGTAGAATTAAGGTAGCGGTTGTGGGGTCTCACAGGCGGGCAGAGGGAGAGCCATGAACGAGACGGGCGACTATCCAGACATCCTGGGCCAGTTGAGCGAGGAGCGCCTGACGGTTGGCGATCTGATGCAGGGCGCGCTGGGGGTCTTCCCGCCTACAACGGCCCTCGATCAGACGGTCGAGGTGCTGTTCCTGCTGCAAAACATGACCAACCGGCCCCTGTCGCTGCGCCTGATCGTCCGCACGCCCGCGCGCGATTCCACTGGCAGCCTGGCCAACTTCTTCACGCCCCGCCCCCGCCTGGCGCTGACGCTACCCCCTGCCGAGTGCGGCCTGGTGCACATTCCCGTCACGCCTCAGCTTCCCACCCGGCCCGGCGAAGGGTACCTGATCCAGGTGACGGTTGAGGCCACCCCGCCCGATCGCTACCAGATTGTGCGCTCGGTGGCGGGTGGCGCGCCGCCCAGCCTGCTGGCGCTCTCGCCGTTTCGTGTGGCTGTGCTGCGCGACATCCACTTCACGGCGCGCGAAACTGCGCCCAACCAGCTTGCCGTCGCGCTGGACGTGCTGCCGGGCCGCTTCCCTCCGCGCAGCGAGACCCCACAGCCGCGCTACGAGGCGCTGTGGACGCTACACGACCTGCGCCAGGAAGCCCAACAGGTCGAGGCGACGGCTGCGGAAGCGCGCAAGGTGGCGCGCGCGCTATCTCCGGCGCTGCTCTACGTCCCGCTGCTGGAGCATACCAACGCCGTCTTTGGCGAGGCGGGGATGCCGCTGCACCCCGGCGAGGCACTGTTCATCACCCGTGCGCTGATGTACGTGCTGCAAGATGGGTTGGACCTGGAGCAGGGCTTCTCGCGCGAGCAAAGCGCCTGGTTCAGGCGGCTGTGCCGCTTGCTGGTCGCCGACCCGGAAGCCGTCCACGCCATTGACCAGCTTATCAGCCTGCTCTATACCGCTGTCATCTACGACACAGTTCTGCTCGGCTTCCACGTGGTCGCCGGGCAGACCAACGCCGAGTTCGGCGACAAGACCGAGCAGTGCGGCTACACGGCGCGGCTGGTCGCTGCGCTCGAAGGCCGCGCGACGCTCCGCCTGGAACATGTCTATGTGCCGCTGGTGCTGATGGGGGTAGCCCTGCACGGGCGCATGACGCTGCCGGGCGAGAAGCTCTGGCACAGCCTGGCCCAGGTGCAGCAGGCGCGCGATGGGCGCATCAAGCTGGCGGGGGCGGAGTTCGCCGAAGTGTTTGAGCTGCTCAACACACTGATCGAGCAGGCGCGCCATCTGCTGACCGATCTGCGCGTCCCCCGCGACTGAGCGGCCCGCGTCTCTGCGCGCGGCCTGGCAGAAGCGGGCGCTACTCGACCCAGACCTCCACGTGCTCGCCGCTGGTGATGTCTTCCATGTCCACCAGCGTGCCGCTGGCCCCGCCCTTGATCGCTTCCAGAATCTCGTCGTAATCCACGTTGGCGGAGTGCGGCGTAAAGCGCGCCCCCAGCTTGATGCCCACAGTGACCAGGCTCATCGGGATATTGACGTTCACTTTCGTCTTCCCGCTCGCCAGGTCAGTGATGCGCACGCGCAGCAGGCGCGGATCGCGGGCCGGCGGCGGTGATGGGGGGCGGCTGCTGCTGGCGAGCGCCTGGAGCAGCCGGGCACCTTCTTCTGCCGTCACCTTGCCCTCCTGGATCATCTGCAAGATGCGCATCCGCTCTTCGGCTGTGGTCATCGAACGCTCTCTCCTCCTGGCGAACCGGGACGTCCGTCGCCCTCTGCCGGTGCGGGCCGGAACATATGCGCCAGCACCCGCTCCGGACGGAATAGATTCTCGCGCAGCGCCGCGCCGGCGGGCAGATCGTCGGCGGGGTGATCGGTCAGGGCGCTGTGCTCGCGGGCGATCAGCCGGCGCAAGGCGAAGTTGATCAGGGGCGACTCTAGCTCGCCCGCCCGCTGTGGCGCGACCAGCAAATCGAAGATGCGCGTCAACCCGCCAATGCGCTGCTCCACGCGCAGCGCCGCGTCAAGCTGGCCGTTCTTGCCGGGCACAACCCACATCTCGACGCGCTGCCCGCTCAACGCATAGCGCAGTGTCGCCCAGCGAGCCAGGCGCAGCGCCGCCGGAGTCACGGGGCGCAGCCAGCCCAGCCCGCCGCGCGAATCGGGCCGCACCGACGCGGCCAACGCATAAAGCTGGTCAGCTTCGGCGCGCGCCAGCGGGCGCACGTCGGGCATCGTCTGCGGCAGCAGCGGAGGCCGCTGGTAGGCCGGGCGGCGCCAGCGCGTGAACGTGCGCTGGACGCGAAAGCCCAGCCCGGCGTACAGGTCGAGCGCCGCTTCGTTGTCGGCGTCTACCTGCAAGACGGCGAACGCGCCGCG
This sequence comes from uncultured Thermoflexus sp., assembly GCA_964396775.1. Taxonomy (GTDB): domain Bacteria; phylum Chloroflexota; class Anaerolineae; order Aggregatilineales; family Aggregatilineaceae; genus UBA2029. The sequence continues at coordinate 2,781 of CAYNHD010000064.1, forward strand.
CTCCTCGACGAAGGCCAGGGCCGCCTGCATCAGACGGCGGGCGATGCCCCTCCGCCGGTATTCGGGCAATACAGCGACGTTGGCGATCATCCAGCCGCCCCCGTAGCCGGCGGGCGTCAGGGTGACGTTGCCGACCAGCCGCCCGCGCTCGACCCACACGTAGCCGTACATGCCAGGGATGCCCTGCCCCAGCCGGGCCAGCAGCCAGAGCAGCGGCCCCGTCCGGCTGAGGGCGCGCATCTCGTGAATGGCCGAGCGCCCGGCGGCGTCCAGGGAGGCGGCGAAGCAGATTTCGATCAGGTCAGCGATGGCCGTCAGGTCGTGGCGCAGATGCACCGCGCGCAGACCAGTGAACGCCTCTGGCTGAGCCAATACTCCTGTTGCAGCCATGCCCGTTCCTCACACTGATCGATCCACACCAGGCGAGCCTGGGAAGTCGTGCGCCTGCCTTTGCCTCCATCCCCGGCTCTTCCCCCACGAGGGATACTGTTGGCGAAATGCCTCCGTAGGGGCGTATTGCTATACACCCCTACGGGGGCGCAGCAGAGCAGCGCCCCTACGAAACCGGCGCGCGCTTGGTTCGCCAACAGTATCTCAAGGGGGGAAGGGAGAAAAGCACAGGCGCTCACCCCTCCAGCGCCGCCAGCAGGCGCTCCGCCTCTTCGATGGTGATCTTCCCGTCCTGAACCATCTTCAGGATCATCAGCCGCTCTTCTTCGGTGACCGGATCGTGGCGCGGCGGCGGCGTGCCCCGCGTCTCCAGCCCCTCCAGGGTGAAGCCTGTGCGCTTGGCCTTGCGCGCCCGCTTGGGCTTGGTATCCCACTGCTCCATCGTGCGACGGACGCGCTCGGCGGCGCGCAACGCCTCGCGTTGAGCGCGCTCAGCCATTCGCTCGGCCTGCGACGCGAAGCGGATCGTCGTCGCCTGAATGCGCTCGTCCAGCCCGTCAAGCTGCTGGCTGAGCTTGGCTTCCAGGTGCGACAGGCGCGCCTCCAGTTCGTCCTCAAGCTGCACGCCGAAGTTGACCATGTAATCCTCTTCTTCGCCGACCAGGCGCAGCCGGTTGGCCGCGCCAATGTGCACGTGGGCGCTGCCGTCGCCCAGGATGATGGTGCGCCGATTGGGAGCGTCTTCGCGCTCGATGACTTCGGCTTCCACGTCAAGCTGCAACGCAGTATCGGCGGGCAGGTCGAAGGTCACGTGGGTGTCGGGGTGAATGCGGCACAGGATGTCACTCCCTGCACTGAAGCGGTACTCACGGCCCGGCACGAAGTCCAGGCTGAGCACTAGGTCGGCGCCGGCCTGCTCCACGATGCAGTCGCCTCCCACATCGCGCAAGAACAGATCGGCCCCCACGCCGGACACCGCGACCGCGCCCTCCACATCGCGGATGGTTGCGTCGCCGCCCACTGCCTCGACGGTCACATTGCCAGTGACCCGCTTGATGCGCGCGTCGCCGCCCACTGCGCCGACATGCAGCGTGCCGGCGTCGCGCAGGGACAGGTCTCCACCCACGGTCTGAATGTCACAGTCTGCCGCCAGACCGGTGATGCTGGCATCGCCGCCGACCGCCTGCACGCTGACCGGCACCGCCTCCGGGGCGATCACGCGGGCGTCGCCGGCGGCGCGCACCAGGTAAGGCTGCCCGGCCCCCAGGTGCTCGACGGCGGCCAACTCCCCTTCGACCAGGAGCATGTCGTCCTCCTGCCCGCGCAGGCGGAGGTCGCCGCCCACTTGCTGGATGATGACGGGCACCGTGACGCCGCTATATTCGTATCGTGTCATGGAGCAGCACTCCTCTGCCTGAAGAGACAGGTGATTGGTGATTGGTTTTTGGTGACTGGTTGTTGGTGAAGGCGACTCCGTTGGAAGCATGTTCTACCAACAACCAATAACCAACAACCATCCTCACGAGCTATCGCCGCGCAGCAACTCGACCGCCTGGCTGGACGTGATGCGCCCCGCCGCCAGATCGTCAAGCACCTGGCGGCGGTGTTCAGAGGTCGTTTCCTCGGACGCCTCCGGGCGCGGAGCCTCGTAGCCCAATGCGACGATGATCTCGTTCAGCCAGCCGCGCACCGTAGGGTAGGAGACGCCCAGTTCGTCCTCAACGCGCTTGATCTTGCCGTCGCAACGCAAGTATACCTCGACGAAGTTCAATTGCTCCGGCGTCAGGCGGGCCAGCCGCCCCCACGCGAAGCGGCCCTCCACCGCGACATCGCACTGCGGGCAGTGCAGCCGCGTGATCATCATTGCCTCACCGCAGACCGGACACTTGCTGGGCACCGGATACACCTGGTACATGGTCACATCCTTACAACCATTGCTCAGCCGGCACGCGCCGGGCCTCTTGGTGATTTGATGGTAGCAGAAGTTGTATTGGGAGTCAACAGATCGCTTAATATTTTTAATCTATCTGTTGATTTCTTTGATGAGAATGTGCGGTTCTGTCAATAACCCGCAAGAACGCTTGACTTTTCGGTGTGGGCTATTGCCAGCCGGCTGTAAATTTTTGTGAAAATGCACCCTCTAGCGCACGCGACCGGTACTTTCCATACTATAATGAGATAACCAAGCCTGAAAGGAGGCGGCCTATGCATCTCTGGTCTTGGCTCGTGGCCCACCCTGCCGTCCAGCGGGGGACGCGGGGCCAGGGGCTGGTCGAGTACGCCCTGCTGCTCATCTTCGTTGCGGTGGTCTTGATCGCGCTGCTGGTCATCCTCGGCCCCGGCATCAGCAACGCATACAGAGACATCATCGCCGAGTTGTAGCGCAGCGGGCGGCCTTTCCACCGGGGGCGGCCCCGCGCCCGCCCAGGTGACCCTGATCATCAGTCTGATTTGCTTCATCCATCATGGTCCGTCCTCATCGCTGGCCCCGCCTCAGAGCGGGGTCAGTGCTGCCTGGTACCCCCGTCGCAACTCACCATAGACATGCCGCGCGCCCGTGCGCTACAATTCGCGCGGCCCGCCGCCTGGCGCCATCCACAGAGGAACATCACCTTGTCAGACTTTATCGGGCAGTTCGCTGGCCTGCTCACGTCGCTGTGCTGGAGCTTCACCTCGATCTTCTTCACGCTCTCCGGGCGGCAGGTCGGCTCGGCGATTGTGAACCGGACGCGCCTGGCCCTGGCCCTGGTCATGGTGGCCAGCGCGCATTGGGCCGCCCAGGGCCAGCCCCTGCCGCTCGACGCGGATCTGTCGCGCTGGGGTTGGCTGGCGCTGTCCGGGCTGATCGGCTTCGTGCTGGGCGACGCGGCGCTGTTCCAGGCGTTCGTGATGATCGGCCCCCGGCTGTCCATGCTGCTGATGGCGCTCAGCCCGGTGATGGGCGCGGCGTTGGCCTGGCTGCTGCTTGGCGAGACGTTGAGCGACTGGGAGATTCTGGGCATGGCCCTGGCCATTGGCGGCGTCGCCTGGGTGGTCACCGACCGGCGCAACGGCAACAGCATCCCTGACCGCGCGCCGCGCGCTTACCTGATCGGCGTGCTGTTCGGGCTGGGTGGGGCGCTCGGCCAGGCGCTGGGCCTGATCTTCTCCAAAGAGGGCCTGCACGGGGATTTCTCGGCGCTATCGGGCAATGTGATCCGCCTGATCGCTGCGACGATCACCATCTGGGCGTTCACCATAGTTGGGGGGCAGGCGTCCAACACGCTGACCGCCCTGCGCGCCAAACCGGGCGCGCTGCGCACTATCATGGGCGGGGCGGTCGCCGGGCCGTTCCTGGGCGTGTGGTTGTCGCTGATCGCCGTGCAGAATGCTCCGGTGGGTGTCGCCTCGACGTTGATGAGCTTTCCGCCGATCCTGCTCATCCCGCTGGGCTGGCTGATCTTCAAGGAGCGCATCACGCAGCGGGCCGTCGCCGGGACGGTGCTGGCGTTGGCGGGCGTGGCCGTGCTGTTCCTGCATCCGTGAGATGCTGGTTGTTGGTTGTTGGTCATTGGTGGTTGGTGGTCGGTGGTTGGCGGTCGGTCACAGAGTGCATTAAGTCAACCCCAAAGGACAGTTCCGCTCAATTTGATCAGGCTCATCCTGTCCCAGAGGTGGGAAGCGCCGCCGCGTTCCAGGGTGGTTTCCGCGGCGTATCAGTCGCTGCGTTCTCGGCGACAACTCCTGTCGGCTGGTGAGGCATAATGTACGTTGGCGACCAGGATCGATCATCAGATCGCGGAGAGTTTTGGCGGTTCCACGAACAACCTGTTGCTAAGGGAAGTTCAGGAACACTCACTGAACGCCTCCCCCCTCAGTCCCCCCTCCAGCCGAGCTAGAGGGGGGATGATCTGGCAGGCGGTTCTCCCCTTCCCCTGGCTTTGCTGGGGGAAGGGGCCGGGGGATAGGGGCATTCTGACGATTGCCCAACAACTTGTTCGTGGACCCAGTTTTGGCCCGCCCCTGTGAATCCGTGCTATACTGCGAGGCGAGTAAGCGCAAGACAGGTTCGCTCCCCGTTCCTTTGCGGGCCACAAGTGGGGGCCTTGCAAAAAATTACATTTTGCATTGATTTTTCTGCTTTTTCTCGTCCCGTAGGTGGCTAGAAGTGCTGTAACATGGCACTATTATACACTTTGTCTTCGGCGGTTTTATCGCTGATTTCCACCCGATCACAGTGAGAGTCAACCACGAAGCAGGCAGCTTGCAGTGGTCTAGACTCCCGGTAGGGACCTAAATGCGTTATTTGCAGAACCCGAATATTGTGGTGCGCGAAGAGCCGGGTGACTCGTGGCTCTTCTTCGACCCCGACACGAACCAGAAGCGCTTCTCCAACGCGGTGGGCGCTAGCGTCTGGCAGTTGTGCGACGGCACGCGCGACCTGGCCCAGATCGTGGAGGAGGTCTGCGCCGCGTTCGACGGCGCGCCCCCCGACCAAGTTGGCGCTGATGTGCGGGCGCTGCTGCAAAGCATGGAAGCCGATCACTTCATCGTCCGGGCCGCTTAGCGCCAAGACTGGTAGGGGGACCTATGGCTGGCTCGTCGCTCACACCCACCCCGCACAGCGTAGATATTTCGCTCACCGGGCGCTGCAACCTCAAGTGCACCTACTGCTTCTACGCCAACGAGATGACCGCCCTGACGGACCTGCCCACCGAGAAGTGGCTGGCCTGCTTCGAGGAGTTGGGACGGCTCAACGTCATGGAAGTCACGCTGTCCGGCGGGGAAGCCTTCACCCGCCCCGACCTGTTCGAGCTGATTGACGGCGTGATCGCCAACCGGATGCGCTACAGCATCCTCAGCAACGGCACGCTGATCACGGACAAGACGCTTGAGCAATTCGCGGTCGGCAAGCGTCGCCAGCGGCTGAATTATGTCCAGATTTCGATTGACGGATCGCGCGCCGAGATTCACGACGCCAGCCGGCCCAAGAGCTTCACCCGCGCCGTGCGTGGCCTGCGCCTGCTGAAGGAAGCGGGGTTCCCCGTCACCGTGCGCGTGACCATCACCAAACACAATCTATACGACCTGGAGAACATCGCCGCGCTGCTGCTGGAAGACATCGGCCTGCCCTCCTTCAGCACCAATGACGCCATTCCCATGGGGTCGGGCTGCCAGAACGAGGCGGACGTTGCGCTCGGCCCGCGCGAACAGTATGAGGCGATGCAGATCATGGGGCGGCTGCTGGAGCGTTATCCAGGGCGGCTCAACGCCCAGGCCGGGCCGCAGGCCAAAATCCAGATGTACGCCGAGATGGAGCACGCCCGGCGCACCGGCGAAAAGACCACGCGCTGGGGCATGGGCCGCCTGACAGCCTGCGGCTGCACCTTCTCCAAGCTGGCCATCCTGCACGACGGCACGATTGTGCCCTGCAACATGCTCACCGAGCGGCTGGGCAACATCACCACCGACTCGATCCGCGACATCTGGCACACGCATCCCGTGCTGGTTGCCATGCGCGAGCGGCGCTTTATCCCCATGCAGGACGTGCTTGGCTGCGCGGACTGCGAATGGGCACCCTACTGCAACGGAAGCTGCCCGGCGCTGCCCTACACGCTCTACGGCGACTTCAACCGCGCCAACCCGCATGACTGCTACCGTCGCTTCCTCCAGGAGGTTGGTCATGGCGTCTCTGCCTGATGGCGTCCCGCCGCTGCGCGAGATTTACCTGTACATCACCGGCTCGTGCAACCTCAACTGCCGCCACTGCTGGATTGACCCGGTGTTCAGCGGCAAGATCGAGAAGTACCTGCCCTGGGCCGACCTGAAAGGCATCATCGAGCAGGCCCAGGAAATCGGCCTGAGCGCGGTCAAGATCACCGGCGGCGAGCCGTTCCTGCATCCCGAAATGGTCGAGATTCTCTACGCGCTGCGCGCGATGGACCTGCGGCTGCGCATGGAGACCAACGGCACGCTGATCGGCCCACGCGAAGCCAGGGCGCTGAAGGAGAACAACGTCTGGTTCTCGATCTCCATTGACGGGCCGAACCCGCTGCTGCACGACGACCTGCGCGGCGTGAAGGGGTCGTTCAAGCGCACGCTGAAGGGTATTGAGCACGTGCGCGCCGAGGGGCTGAGCTTCCAGGTGATCATGAGCGTGCATCGCGGCAACGTGCACGGGCTGCCGGCCACGCTGGAACTGGCCCACGATCTGGGCGCGAACAGCCTGAAGGTCAACCCGATCACCCTGTCCGGGCGCGCCGACGCCATGCTGCAGAACGGCGAGCTGCTCACCGTCGCCGAGACGCTCGACGCCTACCACGCCCTGATGCAGCACCCGCTGGCCCAGAACGGCTTCGCCGTCCATTTCGACATCCCTCCGGCCTTCCAGCCGATCAAGAAGGTCGGCGAGCAGGGCTTCGGCACGTGCGGGATACACGGCATTCTCGGCGTGCTGCACGACGGGCGCGGCGGGCTGTGCGGTATCGGCGAGCACGTCAAGGAACTGGACTTCGGCAACCTGCTGGAGCCGGGGTCGGTGCGCCGCGTGTGGGAGCAGAACGTCACGTTGCAGGCGATTCGGGAGAACGTGCCGCACCACATGAAGGGCATTTGCGGGCGCTGCATGTTCCGCAACTACTGCCTGGGCAAGTGCATCGCCAACACGTTCACCACTACCGGCGACCTGTTCGAGGGCTTCCCCTTCTGCGAGCAGGCCTACGCGGAGGGGCTGTTCCCGGAGAACCGGCTGGTGGCGTTCAAGAGAAGTGATCAGTTCTCGGTGATCAGTGATCAGTTATCAGAGGCCAGCAAGCGCGATCCGGCGAACTGAGAGGCCCTCTGAGAAGCTCCGATCGGCGGTTTACCTCACCCCCGCTCGGCGCTAACGTGCCTCGCTTCCCCCTCTCCATCAACGGAGACATGGACAAATAAGATCGCATTGACGGTTAATGATAGGTTACGGAAGATCAACTCAGGGGAAGAAACGAACGAAGAAGGCGACTTCGGGGAACTGGTTGTAGGGGCGGGTTTGCAGACCCGCCCCTACAGGCCCTACCAGGCATCCGAGCTTCTCGCTCAAGTCGCCCGCTCTTTCCGTTGATTGTGCTCGTTCGTCGTTACGCTAAATCAACACTATCTAATTTGTCCGACCCTCCATCAACGGAAAGGGGGCAAGCCGAGCGCAGCCAGGCAGGGGGTGAGGTACATGCCCTTGTGTCAAGCGATTCGCACGTACTCCCTGTAAATCACCGCTGCGCCGGGGGCGCGATCTGCGCTATACTCCCCGCACGCTGACCCGGCCCCTACTCGCGGCGGGAACGATGAAGCTCACTACAGTCCTGTGCAACTACAACACGCGCGATGTGCTGGCCCGTGCCCTGGAGTCGCTGCTGGCGGCGCAGGGCGATCTCGCTGCCGAGATCATCGTCGTGGACAACGCCTCGCGCGACGGCAGCGCGGAGATGGTGCGCCAGCGGTTCCCGGCAGTGACCGTGATCGAGTCCGGGGCCAACCGCTGGTTCAGCGGTGGCAACAACCTGGGGCTGCGCGCCGCGCGGGGCGAGTACGCGCTGATCCTCAACCCGGACACGATCATCCCGCCGGGCGCGCTGGCGACGCTGGTCGCCTACCTGGACGGGCACCCGGCGGTCGGCGCGGCGACGCCGCGCATGACCTTCGCCGACGGGACGCTCCAGCGCACCTGCTCGCGCTTCCCCGCCTACGGCGACGCGCTGCTCAGCTATACGTTCCTGGGCGTGCTGTTCTCGCGCTGGCGCGAGCAGCGCCGCCGCGCCATGTGGTACGCGGATTGGGAGCGCGATTCCACGCGGGCGGTTGAGGTCGCGCCGGGATCGTGCCTGATGGCCCGGCGAACCTTCCTGGCGCGGATCGGCTATTTCGACGAGCGGCTCAAGCTGTTTTTCACCGACGACGACCTGTGCCGCCGGATCGTACAGACAGGCGCGGCGATTCACTTTGTGGCCGAGGCGACGATTGTCCACGACGAGCACGCCAGCCTGAGCCAGGTGCCGCGCCTGACGCAGCGCATCTATTGGGCCGATCTGCTGACCTACACGCGCAAGCATCACGGGCCGGCGGCGGCGTGGCTGCTGGCGGCGCTCCTGCTGCCGACGCGCGCGGCGATGGCGCTCAGGCGCGGCCTGTACGCTCGCAGCGACACGCCCGATGACCGACAACCGAAAACTGAAAACCGATAACCAACAACCGTGTCAGTTATCAGTTGTCAGTGATCAGTGACAGAAAGCAGCTACTGAGCACTGAGAACCGAGCACTGATAACCAATAACCAACAACCATCTCATCCACAGGAACCCCCGCCCATGAGCACTCACGCCCTCGTCACCGGCGCTGCCGGATTCATCGCCAGCCACCTGGTGGAGGCGCTCGTCCGCCAGGGGACGCGCGTCCGCGCCTTCGTGCGCTACAACTCCGCGCACCGCGCCGGCAACCTGGAACTGCTGCCGCCGGACGTTCGCGCCGAGGTCGAGCTGTTCTTCGGCGACCTGCGCGACCCCGACGCTGTGATGGGGGCAATACGCGGCGTGGAGCAGGTCTATCACCTGGGGGCGGTGATCACCATCCCCTACTCGTACCAGCACCCGCGCGAAGTGGTGGCGGTCAACGTGGGTGGCACGCTCAACGTGCTCAGCGCCGCCCGCGACCTGGGCGTGACGGGTGTGACCATCGCCTCCACCAGCGAAGTCTACGGCACGGCGCAGGTCGAGCCGATCAGCGAGGCGCACCCGCTGCACCCACAGTCGCCCTACGCCGCGTCGAAGGTCGCCGCCGACGCCCTGGCGATCAGCTTCCACGCGGCCTACGGCCTGCCGGTGCGCATCGTGCGCCCGTTCAACACGTTCGGCCCGCGCCAGAGCGCGCGCGCCGTCATCCCGGCGATCATCAGCCAGGCGCTGACCCGCGACGCAGTGCGCCTGGGCGCGCTGCACCCCACGCGCGACCTGACCTTCGTCAGCGACACGGTGCGCGGCTTCCTGCTGGCGATGGAGTCGCAGGCGGCAATTGGCCGCCCGGTCAACCTGGGGACGGGCCGCTCGATCACCATCGGCGACCTGGCCCGGCTGGCGATCAGGCTGGCCGGGCGCGAGGTGCCGCTGGTCAGCGATGCGGCGCGTGTCCGCCCGGAGACGAGCGAAGTGCTGCGGCTGCGCGCCGATAACAGCCTGGCCCGCGACCTGATCGGCTGGCAGCCGCAGGTGACGCTCGAAGAAGGGCTGCGCCAGACCATCGCCTGGGTGCGCGAGCACCTGCACCTCTTTGACCCGGAACGCTATGCGTATTGAGCGGGGCGCGAAAAGCCTCACCCCCAGCCTCGCTGCGTCCGGAAGAGGTGAGGTAAATCAGGGCGCAGCAGAGCAGCGCCCCTGCCCGACGGATTCTACCCGCGTCCCTCGTTCTCTTTTACGCCCGCCGCGCATATCTGGTATAACAGAGGCATGTGCTGGCGGCTTTTTGCGGGTCGTTACAGGAGGCACTCCCATGAAACTGAGCGCGCGCAACGTCTTGAAAGGCACCGTCAAGCAGATCACGCCCGGCGCGGTCAACTGCGAAGTGATCATCGCCCTGCCCGGCGGCACCGAGATCACCGCGATCATCACCCAGGCGTCGGTCGAGAGCCTGGGGCTGGCCGTCGGCAAAGAAGCATATGCCGTGATCAAGGCGTCGAACGTCATGGTCGGCGTGGATCATTAGGCCCGCCCGACCCGTTATGAGCACGCCGCGCCGCCTGATCGTAGGTATCTCTGGGGCCAGCGGCGTCATCCTGGGCATCCGCCTGCTGGAAGTGCTGCGCCAGGACGACGCCATCGAGACGCACCTGGTGCTGACCGAGGCGGGGCGCATCACCATCGCCCAGGAGACCGACTGGCCGATCAGCGAAGTCGAGGCGCTGGCCGATGTCGTGCACAAGCCGCATAACGTTGGGGCCAGCATCGCCAGCG
>CAYNHD010000065.1:0-13029 GCA_964396775.1 uncultured Thermoflexus sp.
GACGTTTTCCCCCTCGCTGGCTTGGCCGGGTAGGGGGCCAGGGGGAGGGGCGTTCCGCCCGTACCGCGCGCCCAGAAGCCGTAAGGTGGTGCGCATGGGGTGTATCGCCATACGCCCCTAGGGGAGCGCAGCAGAGCAACGCCCCGGTTGACCTCACCCCCGCTCGGCGCTGACGCGCTTCGCCGCAAGCCGAGCATAGCGAGGCTGGGGGTGAGGCAAAGCAGTGCGCACAAGTGCCACGAGACAAAGGAGCATTTCTGAGTTACGGTAGTGCTGTGTCTTCGGAGGAGACTGTGCCTGGCCCATTCCAGTTCGATCAGCATTTGCTGCCCACCCTGCCCGGCACCTACGCGCTCATCCTGCGGTGCGACCGTCCGTTGGTGCTGGTCGCCGGGCGGCTGGCCCCGGCAGCATTGGCCCCTGGTTTGTATGTCTACGTGGGCAGCGCGCGCGGCCCCGGCGGGCTGCGCGGGCGGGTGAGCCGTCACCTGCGCGCGAACAAGCGAATGCACTGGCACATTGACGCGCTGACGGCACTCGCGCCGATTGTGCGAGTCTGGCATGTCGAGTCCGCTGAACGGCGCGAGTGCCGTTGGGTGGGGGCGCTTCGCGCGCTGCTGGGCGTGACCGTACCCATCGCCGGATTCGGCGCGTCCGACTGCGCCTGTGACGCACACCTGCTGGCGCTGGCCGCTGACGGATTGGCAGCGGCGTGGGCGGCGCTGGGCAGCCCGGCGGAGATCATTCTTTCGCCGTGACGGTGAAGCGCAGCGCGCGCCCCAGCATCAGCCGCGTCTGTGCGTGCAGGACGGGCAACGTCACGCACAGGGCGGTCAGGGTCGGCAGCAGGAGCAGGGCGATCCCTTCGGCCAGCCGCGCGCGCAGCGTCCGGGGGGCGGGGCGCGGCGGGCGCAAGCACACGTCCCACGCCCACAGCAGCGCCGACACCCCGGCGACGATCAGCAGCGCCAGGTTGATGATGACGAACGGGGCGCTGAACAGGTGGGCGCGCACCCAACCCGGCGCGACGAGCAGTGGAAGCTGCGTTCCGGCGGCCAGCAGCAGCGCGCCCGCCCCGGCGAGCAGGTTGTCGTGGGCCGCACGCCCCGCCAGGCGCAGTGCGGCGCGGCGCGGCGTCCCTGGGCTTTGCCGGGCGCAGGCCAGGGCGTAGCCGATCTCCCTGGCACCCCAGGCATGGCGTAGAGTTTGGCGGTAACGAGCAATCAGCGTCGCCCGGATGGTAGGCGCGGTCGTTGCGTGAGCCAGGAAGGGCAGGTAGACCGGCTGGAGCCGCTGCTGCCCCCGCCGGGCGAAGAACGACTTGATGGCCATGTGCCACTCGTCGGCGATCACGTCAGCGTCCCAGCCGCCCGCTTCGTCCAGCAGGCGCAGGCTCAGCGAGTACGACGACATGGGCAGGGTCATCCACCAGGGCGCGGCCAGGTACGCCAGTTCCCAGGCGGAGGCTTGCGCGTGCAGCGGGCGCATGAGCGGGTGCGCCGCCCAGACGTTGCCGTGATAGCGGATCGGCGCCTGCCAGTAGGTCGCATAGCGCGCCGGGTCGGTGGCGAAGAGCGTCGTCAGGCAGTCGAAGTACGCCGGGTGCCACAGCGTGTCGGCGTCCATCACGGTGACGACGGTCCGGTAGGGGGCGAAGCTAGCGTCGGTGCAGAGAAAGCGGCAAGTATCACGTAGCGCCCAGGCGAGGTTGGCCGACTTGCCCGCAATCTCGCCGGGGAGATCGGCGGGGTGAATCGCCACCAGCACGCGCCGGAAGCGGTCGGCGTAGGCACGGCACAGCCGGTGAGCGCGGGCGGGCGCGCCGGGCGCTGCCGCTTCGACGGCCAACACTACGCTCATGGAGTGCCGGGCGTCGCTCCAGGCGGCCAGCCGGTCGAGGGCACGGCGCAGCAGCGCCTCGCTCTCGTCCACGCTGGGCAGCAGCACCAGGTGATGTACTTCCTCGCGCGGCAGGCTGCCCGGCTCGGCCCGCCGCGCATACTCCGCGCGCCAGTCGGTGCGCTCCCATTGATGGATGCGCCGCAGCCCGCGCGCCTGGGCTATCGCCGCCAGCACGAAGCGCGCGGCAAGGTAGACGGCCAGGAGCGCGGTGATCCAGAGCAGCGCCTCACGCGCGCGCCAGGCGGCCAACAGCGCGCCGGGCACGACCAGCCAGGCCAGCACGCCCGGCAGCGCCTCGCCCGCGTGCTGAAGGAGGCGGGCTGATCGCGCGCCCTGCGCCGCAGGCGCGGCTAGTCTCTGGACTGTGTCGGGTGTCTGGGTCAGCATGGTCGCCTAGCAGCCGGTGGTGATGCGCGTCGTGGTGAGGAGCATAGCGAACAGCGGCGGGCGTGGCAAAAGGTTATTGGCTGTAGGTGATTGGTTTCTGGTTACTGGTATTGGTGACTGGCTCTCTGGTTTTGGGCGCGTTCTACCAACAACCAGTCACCAATAACCAGGAACCGAGGCGGAATCGTCGCTCGTCCCAGGCAATACTTTTGAAAACTGTAGCGATCCTGTAAAATCGCCGTAAACGACTCAATAAACACGCACACAGGCAGACCGCTCATGACTACAAAGGTGCTGATCGTTGAAGACGATCTTGAGATGAATCGTCTGCTGGAGATTGATCTCAAGCGACACGGGTACGAAGTGCACACGTGCACGAACGGGCTGGATGGGCTGCGCAAGTTCCATGATGTGCGGCCCCATCTCGTGGTGTTGGATGTGGCGCTGCCCGGCATGGACGGCATGACTGTCTGCCAGCGCATCCGCGAGCTGTCCAACGTGCCCATCCTGATCATCACCGCGCACGCGGTGACCGAAGAGGAAATGGCCGAGGGGCTTAACCTGGGGGCAGATGAGTACCTGATCAAGCCGCTGCGCGCCCTGGAATTTCACGCCCGGATCAATGCGCTGCTGCGGCGGGCGCGCCTCAATGAGGAGCAGGCCGTTGACGCTGTTGGCTATTCCGACGATTATCTGGTCGTGGATGTCAAGGCACGGCGGGTCAGCGTGGACGGGCGCGAAGTTCGCCTGACGCCGACTGAGTTCCGCCTGCTGGCGACGTTTGTCCGTCACCAGGGGCAGGTGCTCTCGTTCCAGCAGCTTCTGGAGCAGGTGTGGGGGCACGAATACAGCACCGAACACCACTACCCGCGCATCTATGTTTCGCACCTGCGCCGCAAGATCGAGCGCGATCCTAAGTCGCCTGTGTACATCCAGAACGAGTACGGGGTCGGCTACCGCTTCGTCGGCTCGTGAGCGCGCCGGCCCTGCCGGGAGACGAGCGCCCAGGCTGCCCCTCCGCCTAGAGCCTGTTGTGCACTTTCAACCCCTATCCCCCAGCCCCTTTCCCCGCAAGCAGGGAAAGGGGAGCGATTTGCCCCTCCCCGCTGGCGGAATTACCCAGAATATCCTGTTGCTCGTTGACGTGGGCGACTGGTAGCGTGTTCTCGTAGGGGCGTATCGCAATACGCCCCTACGAGGCGCGGAAAGGCCGCGCTCCTATATGCCGTGCGTAGAAGCCGTGCTAAGTGGCTACTCTGCATCAGGCAGCCTGGGTGTGTCTCCGGGCAGGCGCGGCTATTTCTTGATGCCCTTCAACCCACGCGCCGCCGCGTGCGCGATCAGCCCGGTTTTGTAGTTGTAGACGGTCTTGCGCTTCTCGGCGTGCGCTTCCAACGCCAGCCGGATCAACTCGTCCACTACCTGGGCGGGAGTCATGCCTTCTTCCTGCCACAGGTAAAAGGCGAGCGAGCCGGGCATGGTGTTGATCTCATTCAGGAAGACTTCGCCGGCTTCTTCGCGCACCAGGAAGTCCACGCGGGCAATACCGCGCCCGTCCACCGCCCGGAACGCGCGCACGGCCATCTCGCGGATGCGCGCGGCCAGGTCGTCGCTGATGGGGGCGGGGATGCGGCGCTCGGCCCCCTTCATGCCAGCGGCACCTTCGCTGCGCATGTATTTTTCTTCGTAGGTGAGGAATTCCTGCCAGCTTATCGGCTGTTCAAGCACTGATGTGCGCACATCGGCATTGCCCATCACCGCGCAGTTGATCTCCATCACGCCCTCGACCGCCGCCTCGACCAGGATGCGCCGGTCGAAGTTGGCGGCCACATTGATGTAGGTGCGTGCTTCGCCGGCGTCGTTGGCCCGCGCCACGCCAATGCTCGACCCCAGCGAGGCCGGCTTGACGAACACGGGGAAGCCGACCTCGGATTCGATGCGGGTCATGAGCGCATCGGCGGCGGCGACCCATTCCTGGCGGGTGAAGGCCACGTAGCGGACGACGGGAATGTCCAGGCCGGTCAGCACCGTCTTGAGCATGATCTTGTCGCGTGTGACGGCAGAGGCCAGCACGCCGGTGCCCACGTAGGGGATGTCCGCCAGCTCGAAGAGGCCCTGGAGCGTGCCGTCTTCGCCGTGCGAGCCGTGCACCACCGGGAAGGCCACATCCAGCGGGCGCACCTGGCTGCGCGCGAGCAGCCCGCTGACCGGCGAGACGATCAGCCCGTGATGGGCGGTGCTGGGCGAGAGGATGACTTCCTTGATGCCCATCCTCTCTGAGATGTCGTCGGAGCGGAAGGTGTTGAGATCGCGCAGGCCGGGGCCGGAGACCCAGCGGCCATCGCGGGTGATGTAGATCGGCACGACCTCGTATTTGCCCGTGTCCAGCGCCTGCATCACCTGCTGCGCCGTGACAATCGAGACATCGTGCTCGACGGAACGGCTGCCGAAAATGACGCCCACTGTTTTCCTGGTTGTTTCGTTGCCCATGCTGAACGCTTTCCTTTGCTGCGGAGACCACCTGCCGGGCGGCTGCTAGAGGTACGTGTCCGGCAGGTCGTTCAAGAACAACACCGTGTCGCCGTCTCTTAGCTCGCGCTGGAACCAGGCGATGGCTTCGTCGCGCGTTTCGTAGACGAAGAGATGCTCCTCTGGGAAGCTGGCCTCGTGAAGGCCCTGCTGGATCGGGCGCGTCTGCTCGGCCCCCACCAGCACAATATCGGTGCAGACTTTGGCGGCCAGCCGGCCCAGGGTCTGGTTTTCCTGGGCGTGCAGCGGCCCTAGCTCGACGATGCCGGGCGTGATCAGCACGCGCCGTCCGTCCTGGTAGAGGGACAGCACGTCGAGCACGTTGCGCGCCCCGACGGGATTGGCGCTGTAAGCGTCGTCAATGACGGTGATGCCGCCCGGAAGCGTCTTGCGCTGCAGGCGGTGCTCCGCCGGTTCCAGCGAGGCCACACGCACGGCGATCTCGCGCAGTGGTATCCCCAGGTGCCGCGCGACCGCTGTCGCCAGCAGAATGTTGGTCACATTGTGCCTGCCGACCAGGCGCGTGCTGAATTGCTCTCGCTCGCCCAGCAATGTATCCACCACCTCAAAGGTGAGGCCATCCATCTTCTGGCGGACCTTGCGCGCCAGAAAGCGAAGCTGCGTGGCGTGCTCGGCATTCTCCCAGGTCACGGCGATGCGCGTGTCGGGGTAGCCGCGCTCGTACATCCTGCGCACCTCGTGGTCGTCCCAGTTGAAGACGCCCACGCCATCGCGCGGCAGCGCCTGGATGATCTCGTACTTGGCACGGGCGGTCGCCTCGATGCTGCCGAAACGCTCCAGATGCTGCGGCCCGACGGCGGTCACCATGCTGATCTGCGGCCTGGTCAGCTTGCAGATGGCGCGAATCTCGCCCTCCATATAGGCCCCCATCTCGACGATGAAATAGTCGAGCGGGCCGCTGTGCTTGAGATCGGTGTTGATAGTCAGGCAGACGCCCATCAGGGTATTGTAGCTCTTGGGCGTCGCCAGCACCTCATAGCGCCCGCGCAGGATGTGGGCCAGATATTCTTTAGTGCTCGTCTTGCCGTAGCTGCCGGTGATGCCGATCACCACCGGATGGACCCGGCGCAGCGTCCGCCGGGCACGGGCGACGAACATGCGCCGGAAGCCCGCCTCAATGGGCAGCATAAGCAGGTTGGCCAGCGGTAGCGCCAGCGGGCTGAGGTGGTAGATGACCAGTCCCACGCCCGTGATCACGAGAAACTTCGTGCGGTCGCTGGCCGAGACGGCGGTGTTGAGCGTGACTTCAGCGCCGATGGCGACGATGACGGCCAGGGCGAAGGCTGTGATCAGCAGGCGAGCCGCGCGCTGCGTCAGCTTGAACTTCTGCTTGACCTCTTTGGGCGGCTCCGGCCAGGTCGCCAGGACGGCGGTCACGCCCCAAATAACCAGATACAGCAAGTCGGTGTCCTGGCCGAACCAGTTCAGCGCAAACGAGGTCAGCCCGGCCACGCCGACGAAGACCAGCGCGCGCCACATGATGTAGCGGTTGGGCCGTCCCAACAGCCAGCGCAAGAAACGGCGGCTATCGTAGCCCTCGATCTGGAAGAAGCGGGCCAGCCGCCAGATGCGCAGCAGGATTCCGGCCAGCCACACGAAAATGAGCATCTCAACCATGCGCCGGCCCGCTCCTATCGCCGAGGAAGTGCACGACAATGCGCAGGTAATCGTTAAGCCGCTCCAGGTACGAGAAGTGACCCGCGCCTTCAAAGACGATCAGCCCGGCGTCGGGGATCAATTGCTCCAGCTTGCGGCCTTGCCACAGCGGGGTGTCCGCGTCGCGGTCGCCCCAGATCAGCACGGTAGGAGCCTGCACCTGGACGGCATAGGGCGTCAGGTCTTCGGCGATGACGCGCAGAAAGGTCTCGCGCAGCGGCCCGGCGCTCAGGTAGTCCGCCGAGGCATAGCGGCGGTTGTAGGACGCCTGCAACCGCTCGCGCACGGAAATCAAATGCGCCCGATCCAGCGTCTGGCGGGCGGCTCGCGCCACGATGCTGCGTACCTGCTGCGTCCGCGAGAGCGGCGTGCGCAGCCCGGCGCTGTTGGCCAGCACCATTTTGCTGATACGCTCCGGGTGCTGGGCGGCCAGCACCAGGCCGATACGCCCCCCGAACGAGTGGCCGAGCAAGGCGACGCGGGGCAGGTCGCTGGCGTCCAGATAGGCCAGGACGAAGCGCATGTAGTCGGTCACGCCCCAGGGCGCGAGGGGTGGGTCGCTGTGGCCGAAGCCGGGCAGGTCGAGCAGGTGCATGGCGAAGCCCTCGCCAGCCAGCCGCTCGGCGACCGGCCAGAAGCTGCGCACGCTGCCGCCCCAGCCATGCAGGGCCACAACTGGAAGCCCACTGCCGGCCACGCAGGTGCCCGTGCGCAGGCCGGCGACTGTGCGCACGACGACGGGGGGTTCGCTGATCACGCCTGTACAACCTCAATCTGCGCGCCAAGCCCAACGAGCTTGCTCACCACGTTCTCGAAGGTGCGCTCGATCAGTTGCGCGTTGTCAATGGTCACGCTGCGCGAGGCGGCCAGCGCCGCGCCGAGCAGCGCCAGCCCTGTGCGGACATCGGGCGTGTCCAGGTATTCGCCCCGCAACTCGGACGGCCCGACGATCAGCGCGCGGTGCGGGTCGCACAACACGATCTGTGCGCCCATGGAGGTGAGCTTGTCCACGAAGAACAGCCGGTTGTCGAACAGCTTCTCGTGAATGAGCGTGGTGCCGCGCGTCTGTGTGGCGATGACGGCGATCATGGCGATCAGGTCGGACGGGAAGCCGGGCCAGGGCGCGGTCTCGATGGGCACGTCCAGTTCCTCCTCGCTGTCGGAGGCGATGAGCGTATCGTGCGCCGGCAGGATGAGCGTCTCGCCGTTGATGAACAGCCGCACGCCCAGCCGGGCGTAGACGCGCGCAATGACGGCCAGATGGCCGGGGACGATGCCCTCGATGGTCAGCGTGCCATGCGTAATGGCGCCGAGCGCGGCCAGGCTGGCCACTTCGATGTGATCCGGTGAGACGGTGTACGCAGCCCCGCCGAGCGCCGGAGCGCCCTGAACGTGCAGCACGTTCGAGCCGATACCCTCAATGCGCGCGCCCTGCGCGGTCAGGAAGTGCAGCAGGTCTTGCACGTGCGGCTCGGACGCGGCGTTGCTGATCGTTGTGCGCTGGCCGAGGCTGGCGGCCAGCATCGCCGCCAGCGCCGTCGCCGTGACGCTCGCCTGCAACAGCGTGACAGCGCGCTGTTCCCAGGGCGCGGCCTCGAACTCGATCACGCCGCTACTGGCGCGGACGGTCACGCCCAGGTCGCGCAGGGCGGTCAGGTGGGTGTGCAGGCGGCTGAGCGGGTAGGGGACTTCCATGCGGGCGTGCCGCCGCCGGGCGAGGATCGGTGCCAGGAAGAGCACCGCCCCGACCTGGCTCTCGGTGAGTTCCTGTTCCAGCGCGCGGGTGAGCAGCGAAGGGGTTTCCAGCAGCACGTCGCTGCCCTGCCGCGTGACGCTTGCGCCGAGCGCCTTTGCCGCGCCG
The DNA here is from genome assembly GCA_964396775.1 of uncultured Thermoflexus sp. Lineage (GTDB taxonomy): Bacteria > Chloroflexota > Anaerolineae > Aggregatilineales > Aggregatilineaceae > UBA2029. The sequence continues at coordinate 8,357 of CAYNHD010000065.1, forward strand.
AGCATAGACGCTGTGCTGAGCGTATCCGGCACATTGCTGAGCCGCACCGGTTGGTCGGTGAGCAGGGCCGCCGCGATGAGCGCCAGCGCCGCGTTGCTGTTGCCAGAGGGACGGGTTGTCCCTCGCAAAGGATGACCGCCGTGCACGACAATGCGCATGGACTGTGTTCTCCTGCACGAGCCTGGCGCGCCCGCACGCGCGCCCGCTGCGAGATTATACCAGGTCGGCGGGATGCTCCAAGCCGCAGCGTCCGCAGGGGGCGTCTCACGATGGGGCAAGATTCTTGAACCGCAGAGAGACGCTGAGGACGCGGAGAAGAACTAAATGGCATCTTTGTCTGCCCTCTCTCTGCGCTCTCTGCGCCTTTGCGGTGATGCTTTGCCTCAGAAATGAAAGGTATCTCCCTCTACCCGCCACGCTATTTCCACCGAATTCGAGGCATCGCTGGCGATTGTTTTGAATGGCGCGGGAATTCATTGTATAGTTAGGCGACTGCACACGGTCATCTTGGGGCTGGGGCCGTACTCGTTCCGCCCGATCCTCACAGGGGGGAACTCACACCAACGCGCATCGTTGTTACTGCGCTGCACATGCGTTTGCTGTTGGAGCCATCCATGCTGTGTGGGATCACGCATTTTAGAAGGGAGGCCACATGCGTAGATTAGCCAGCTTATCGTTAAGACAGCGCCTGCTGTTCGGCGGGATGGTGCTGGGCGGGGCGGCGCTGATCGTCATCCTGCTGGTTATTGTCATCGCTCAGACCAGCGCCGACGACGGGCAGCCCATTGCTTTCAACCACAAGATTCACGCCGAGAACGGCATCCAATGCCAGTTCTGTCACACCGGCGTGGCGAAAGGCCCGGTCGCCGGCATCCCCAGTGTCGAGAAGTGCATGGGCTGCCACGAGTATATTGCGACGGACAGCGCCCAGATTCAAAAGCTGCACGGCTACTGGGAGCACCAGGAGCCTATCCCCTGGAAGCGCGTCAACGACCAGCCGAGCTTCGTCTACTTCAACCACGCCTCGCACATCGCCGCGGCGGTGAGTTGCGGCGCGTGTCATGGCGCGGTCGAGGAGATGACGGTCGCCGAGCCGGTGGTGACCATGAACATGGGCTTCTGCCTGGACTGCCATGCTCAGCAAGAGAACAAAGACGCGCTGTGGGATTGCGCCGTCTGCCACCGCTAGGAGCGACTTATGACCCATTTCACTCGTCGTGACTTCTTGAAAGTCAGCGCGGCAGGCACTGCAACAGCGATCCTGGCAGGCTGCGCTCAGGAGACGGAACGCTGGGTGGCGCTGGAGCCATACGTCCGCGCGCCCGAAGAGCAACTGGCCGGCATCCCCAACTGGTACGCCTCCACCTGCCGCATGTGCCCGGCGGGCTGCGGCATCATCGTGCGCGTGATGAACGGGCGCGCCGTCAAGATCGAGGGCAACCCGGAGCACCCCGTCAACCGGGGCAAGCTGTGCGCGCGCGGGCAGTCCGGCTTGCAGCTTCTCTATAACCCCGACCGCGTGACAGGCGCTGTCCGCCAAGAGGAACGGGGCAGCCGCAAGTTCGAGCCAATCGCCTGGAACGAGGCGATCAACGCGCTCTACGAGAAGCTGGACGCGGCGGGTGACGCCGTTGCCATCTGGACTGGCTCGACGACTTCCGGCCATCTCTACGATCTGTTCGCCCGCTATGCCGCGGCAGTCAGTGCGCCAGTTCCCGTGCGCTATGACCTGACCAGCGCCCTGAACGGCGTCAACACGCTGGCGGCAGCCAACGACGCGCTGTTTGGCCAGGGGGCGCTGCCCAGCTATGCCCTGACCCAGGCGGATGTCATCTTCTCTTTCGGGGCGGACTTCCTGGGGGCATGGCTGTCGGCGACCGGCTTCGGCGTCGAGTTCGGCCAGTTTCGGGGCCAGCGGTTCGGCAAGCGCGGCCTGCTCGTCCAGTTCGAGCCGAAGATGACCATCACCGGGGCCAAAGCCGACCGCTGGGTGCCTGTCCAGCCGGGCGCGGAGGCGCTGGTGGCCGGGGCGCTGCTGCGCATCATCGCCGAGGAAGGCTTCGGCGGCCCGGCGCGGGCTGAGATGGCGGCGGCGCTGGCCGGCGCGGTAGACCTTGACGCGGCGGCTGCGGCCTGCGACCTGAAGCTGGCCGATCTGGTCGCTCTGGCCCGCGCCTTCGCCGAGGCGGAGCACCCCGTCGCCATTCCAGGCGGCGCGCTGGCCGGGGCCAGCAATGGCGTGGTGGCAGTGACGGCGGTGCAGGCGCTCAATGCGCTTGCGAGGTCGAGCGGGCTGAGCTTCACGCCCGCTGTCCCGGCGGCTCTCGTTGCGCCCCCCTGGTCTTCCTACGCGGAGGTGCAGGCATTGGTCGAGCGCATGAGCGCCGGCGAGGTCAGGCTGCTGCTTGTGCACGGGGCCAACCCTGTCTACGATCTGCCGCCCGGCTCCGGCATCGCCGACGCACTGGCGAAGGTGGAGACGATCATCTCGTTCAACCCGCTGGTGGATGAGACTTCTGCGCTGGCCGATTACATCCTGCCCGACCGGACGTACCTGGAAGGGTGGGGCTATGAGGTGGTGCAGCCCGCTTTCGGGGGCCTGCCAGTCGTCAGCAGCCAGCAGCCGGTTGTCGGGCCGTTCTATGACGTGCGCCCGACTGGTGACGTGCTGCTGACAGCGGCGCGTGGGATTCCGGCGGCGGCTTCGGCGCTCCCCTGGACTGATGAGGTCGCCTTCATCAAGGAGCAGATCACAGCCCTGCCGAAGGGTGCGAACGGCGGTGACGATGACGAAGTGCGCTGGGCGCGCTTCCAGCAGTATGGCGGCTGGTGGCCGGAGGCCGCGCCGGAGAGCGCCGCGCCGGAACTCGCCGCCCAGGGGCCTGTTGAAGTGGCTGCGGCGGCTTTTGATGGGGAGGAAGCGCAGTATCCCTACTATCTGCACCTCTATCCCTCGGTGCTGCTGGGCGACGGACGCGAGGCAAGCCTGCCCTGGCTGCAAGGCGCGCCCGACCCGCTGACGACGGTTGCCTGGCAGACGTGGGTGGAGATCAACCCGGCGACGGCCCAGGCGCTCGGCGTGGATCACGGCGACGTGGTGCGCGTCGAGTCGCCACACGGCGCGGTGGAGGCTCCAGTCTACGTCTTCCCGGCCATCCGTCCCGATACAGTCGCCATCCCGCTGGGGCAGGGTCACAGCGACCTGGGCCGCTACGCGCGCGAGCGGGGCAGCCACGCGCTGCACCTGGTGGGCGCGGCGCTGGACGACGCGGGCGCGAACCTGGCCTGGTCGTCGGCCCGCGTGCGCATCACCAAGCTGGACAGGAAGCAGGCCCTCGCCAGGCTGGAGAGCACGATCGATCCTGGCGAGGACATCCATGTTCCCTTCTAACAGGCAGTCTGTGCTGAGAGCGAACTCTGTGAGCGTCAGAGGAGTGGTGTAAATGGCCGAAGAACACAACAACGGACACAAGTGGACGATGATCGTAGACGTGGACAAGTGCACGGGCTGCCAGGCGTGTGTCGTCGCCTGCCACGCGGAGAACAACGTCCCCGTTTCCAGCGAGGACGAAGTCATCCGGGGCCGGGCCATGCACTGGATACGCATCGAACGCTACTGGGAGGGCGAGTACCCGGACGTGAAGGCGCGTTTCCTGCCGGTGTTCTGCCAGCAATGCGGCAACGCCCCGTGCGAGCCGGTCTGCCCGGTCTACGCTTCGTACCACAGCACCCAGGAGAACATCAACATCCAGGTCTATAACCGCTGCGTCGGCACGCGCTACTGCGGCAACAACTGCCCGTACCGGGTGCGCATCTTCAACTACTGGGCACCGCGCTTCGACGCGCCGTTGGAACAGCAGCTTAACCCCGACGTGACCGTGCGCAGCCCCGGTGTCATGGAGAAATGCACCTTCTGCATTCAGCGCATCCGCCGGGGGCGCGAACAGGCCAAGATCGAGGGCCGCCCGCTCGAAGATGGTGAGATCGTCCCGGCGTGCGCGCAGGCGTGCCCGACCGACGCACTGATCTTCGGCGACAAGTGGGACGAAAACAGCCGCGTCGCGCAGATGGTCCCCAGCGAGCGCCAGTTCAAGCTGCTGGAGAACCTGGGCACCGAGCCGGCGGTCTACTATCTGAAAGGTGGTGAGGCGCATGTTGGAGAGTAGAGCCACCGTTGGCCCGTACTGGGAAAGGCCGCTGCCCGACGACGAGCACCTGGCGCGGCAGGTCGAGCACGGGCGCGAGGAGCTCCTGATGCTCGACGCGCGCCCACCCGCCGAACTGAACCAGCTTACACTGGCCAGGATGCGCCAGACCGGGCCGCGCTTCTGGATGGCGGTGGCCGGGCTGGGCGTGCTGACGCTGGCCTTCTTCACCGCCTGGGCCATCCAAATCGTCAGCGGCCTGGGCATCACCGGCCTGAACCGCTCGGTAATGTGGGGGCCGTACATCGCCAACCTGATCTACTTCATCGGCATCGGCCACGCTGGGACGTTCATCTCGGCGGCGCTGCGCCTGATGCGCATGGACTTCCGGCGGCCCATCGCCCGCGCTGCCGAGACCATCACGCTGTTCGGCCTGGCCTGCGCGGCGCTGTTCCCGATCATCCATGTGGGACGCATCTGGAAGCTGTTCTACATGATGCCCATCCCCAACCAGCGCGAGCTGTGGCC
>CAYNHD010000066.1:0-12943 GCA_964396775.1 uncultured Thermoflexus sp.
GGAAAGGGGCCGGGGGATAGGGGTTGAAAAGTGCATAACACGCTCTAGGCAAGTGCGGGTCTTGTAGGGGCGGGTTCTGAAACCCGCCCTTACAACGAACCTCCGCGTTCCAAATCTGAAATGCACAGACGCCGTGAGGCCCAGTTCAACGGGCCGGCGATCAGTTGCTTATGCTCACGCGGAAGAAGTACGTCGCGTCATAGCCCGCCCACGTCACGCGAACGGCCATGATGTACGAGCCAGGCTCCGGCGTGATGATGAACAGCACCACGTTGTCGCCGGGGCGATTCTCCGGCTGGCCGGTCGGGATACCCGTGTCGGTCAGGTACTCGATGCGCACCGAGTTGGGCCGCCCCCCGCCGATGTGCAACTGGGCGGCGGAGCCACGCAGCAGGCCCAGGCGCTCGGTCGAGCCTTCCGGCGCGGGTAGCTCCGTGCACGTCCGCTCGCCTCCCGCCGGCTGCTGGCAGAACTGCAAACCAACCGGCACGTACAAGCGCCCGGCTACAACCAGAGTCAGCGGTGGGACGGAGCCGGGGGCGATGGCGCTCGCGGGCGGCGCGGCGGGCTGCACGGCGGCTGCGCCTGTCGCGCGGGCCGACGGGCTTGGCACGAGCACGAACTCGATCACCCCGCCCGCCTGCCAGACCTCAAGCCCGGTTAGCTCGCGAGTCTGCGCCTCGTAGCCCGGCGCGAATGCGCTGACCGTGATCGTGTCTGTGTCGTGCAGCACCAGCGGCCCAATGTTGAACTGTCCCTGGAGTCCGGTCAGGGTGGAGCCGGCGCTGGCACGCTCCGGGAAGGTCAGCGACTGGTGCTCGTAGCGCACTGTCGCGCCGACGACCGGCAGCGTGACGCCCGTATCGCTCACGCGCACCGTGCCGACCAGCAACAACTCGCCCAGGTCGCCAGTAGCGACGGGTTCCGGCGTGGCTGTGGCCGGGGCGGGAGCCGCTTCTACCGTCTCAACCGGTTCCTCGGCCTCGGTTGGTTCCGGGGGCGGCGTCGGCGTTGCTGTGGGCGGCGGCGTGGGTGTGGCGGTCGGCTGCGGCGTCAGGGTAGGGGCCGGCGTTGGTGTGGGCAGCGGGGTTTCAGTGGGCGGCGGCGTGGGCGTGGGTGTGGGTGCGACGACCCCGGCGACGGCCAGCCCGAAGACATAGGAGACGTAGGCTGGCTGGCCCTGCACGTCGTTGTATTCGGCGTCCACGCGCACGCGGTACAGGTTGTCCTCCAGCGCGATCGGGTAGTCGGCCACAGGGCCGGTGCCCAGGTCGCGCACATCGTCGAAGCCGAGCAGGGTCGCCGTGAAGAGGGCCGGGGTACCAGCGTCGCTATCCAGCACGAACCGCACGGCATCGCCCTCACCGATCGGGACATTGCGCAGCGGTTGCACCAGCGCGACGGCATCCACGTCGCACTCCAGGTCGTCCGCCGACTCCGGCCAGCAGTAGCTGTAGACGTTCTCTTCGTAGGTCTGGTCGTTGACCTGCAAGCGAACGACCGGGCGCGCCACAGCGTCCGATCCTTCGTCGCCACACGCGGACAGCGCCAGGATCAGCGCGCCCAAGAGCATCAGGAAGAGAATAGTTCGTGTCTTCATTTGCCATCCCCCACTGCAACGACGCGCAAAGCCTGTAATCGGTTCCTGGTATTGGTTGTTGGTTATGGGTGAAGGCAGCCCGGTTTGTGGGTGTGTTCTGCCAGTAACCAACAACCCTGATCATGGCGTAAAATCTATCTGGCGCTTCCGCCAGTATCTGCCAGCTTAGCGCCAGGGTACCATTCTGGATGGATCAGAGGGGCCAGCGCCAGGCGGATGATCGTCTCGTAGGCGCTCTGGCGTGTCTCCAGGTCGTCGGTCAGGATGCCAATGGCCCCGTTCTGGTGCTTGGTGTTGGCCCGGTTGACGAAGCGATCCATGGCCTCGCCCAGTTCTATCCCGCTGCGCACAGCGGCGGCGACCGGCGGCGGCAGCAGCACGCACGAATTGCCGCCAACGCCCACTCGCCCGTCGCCCGCGACCACCACGCACCAGGCCGCTGTCAGCAGGCCGAACTCGGACTCCTGCACGCCGCCTTCCAGCCCGACGCCCAGGTCAGCGTCCACCGCTTCCCTTGCCGCACGAGCGCGGTTGTACGCGCCGGTGCGCGTCTCCGCGTCGCCCCAGGGCTGGGCTGCCACGCCGGACGGCACGTCCACCGTGACGAACGTAGCACCAGGAAACAGCGGCGACAGCACGGCGCGCACTGCGTTACACTTGACCGGATTGGTCGAACCGATGGCGACGCGCATGGGCTGGCCCTTCCCAAGACCGTGACCGCATTGTAGCATTGGCCCCACAAATTGACTAATCGGGCGAGTTCACGGGCCAACGGCGCGTGCGCGCGGGGCGGCGCACGGGAGCCTCTGGCAGAGAAGGATAGCACACGATGAATTTCGACGCTGTGACGATCATGGCGCTGGCCGACGAACTGCGCGCGGCCCTCGTCGGCGGGCGCGTGCAAGATACGCTCGAACCGGACGAGGAGAGCGTCGGCCTGGAAATCTACGCCAATCACCAGCGGCACTACCTGTTGCTCAGCGCGCACCAGCAGTTCGCCCGCGTCTATCTCAGCGATGACAAGCTGCGGCGCGGCGTGGAGACGCCATCCCCGTTGGGCCTGTTGCTGCGCCGTTACGTGGAAGGCGCGTGGATCAGCGCCGTGCGCCAGCCGCCGTGGGAGCGCGTGCTCATCTTCGACCTGGACGGCCCGCAGGGCGTCTTTTCGCTCATCGCCGAGCCGATGGAGCGCCGCGCCAACGTGTTGCTCGTGCGCGATGATGGCGTCATCGTCGAATGCATCCGCCGCGTGGGGCCGCAGGAGAACCGGGTGCGCGTCAGCCTGCCGGGCAAGCCGTACCAGCCACCGCCTCCGCAACGCCTCAAGCGCGATCCGCTGGCGCTCACCCAGACCTTGCTCGGTGACATGCTCGACAACGAGCCGGGCGAGCGGGCGCGCGAGATTCTCACCCGGCGCGTGCTGGGGGTCAGCCCGCTACTGGGCAAGGAACTCGTCTTCCGGGCGACGGGCGGGATCAACACAAAGGCCGCCGATACCAGCACGCGGGCGCTGCTGGCGGCTATCGGCGAGCTATTTGGCGCGTTCCGCGCGGGCGCGTGGCAGCCCGGCACTGCCCAGGACGAGGGCGCCGTGATTGCTTATGCTGCCTACCCGCTCACGCATCTGCCCGGCTGGACTCCGGCAAACAGCATGAGCGAGGCCGTCGCCTGCTTCTACGGGCCGCTGGTGGGCGAGGATGCCTACGCTGCCGCCAGGCGTCCGGTCGCCGAGGCCATCGCCGAGGCGCGGGCGCGCGTCGCCCGCAAGCTGGAGTCGCTGCGCGGCTCGTTGCAGGACGATGCCGCCTTCGAGCATCTGCGCCAGAGCGGGGAGCTGCTGCTGGCCTACCAGTACACGCTCGCGCCGGGCGCGCGCGAGCTACGCGCCGCCTACGACGTGGACGGCCCGGAACTGGCTATCGCCCTCGACCCGGCGCTGACACCGCTGGAAAACGCCAGACGCTACTTCGAGAAATACGAGAAGGCCAAGCGCGCCCGCCGCGGCGTGCCAGAGCTGGTCGCCGCCGCCGAGCAGGAACTGGCCTACCTGGATCAACTGGCAATAGACCTGGATATGGCCCGCAACTGGCCGGACATCGGCGAGGTGCAGGAGGCGCTGCAGCGCGGCGGCTACTGGCGCGGGCCGCGCACCGCCGGGCTGCGCGGCGCGGCCTCGGCCCCGCTCAAGGTGACGACCGAGTCCGGCGCGGTGATCTGGGTGGGGCGCAACGCCCGCCAGAACGATATGGTGACCTTCGACCGAGGAGGGCCGGGCGATCTATGGCTGCACGCGCGAGGTGTGCCCGGCGCACACGTGATCATCAAGGCGGGCGCGGGCGACGTGCCGGATGCGGTGATCCGGCGCGCGGCAGAGATCGCGGCGTACTACAGCGCGGCGCGCGGAGAGGCGCGTGCCCTGGTGGACGTGACGCGGCGCAAGTACGTGCGCAAGATCAAGGGCGGCAAGCCGGGCATGGTCACCTACCGCAACGAGCAGCCCATCGAGGTCACGCCGCGCCCGGAATAATCGCCCTGTTCAGTCCGGGATGGTGATCGTCTCCAGGCCCGGCTCCGGCTGCGGGTAGCGCATGTCGAGCTTTTCGAGCGTCTCGACGAGCACCTGGGAGATGACCAGGTTGCGGTACCACTTCCTGTCTGCCGGGACGATGTGCCAGGGTGCCCAGGGCGTGTTGCAGCGGCTGATCGCGTCCTCGTAGGCGGCCATGTACTGCTCCCACTTGTCGCGCACTTTCAGGTCGCCCCGCGCGAACTTCCAGTGCTTGCTTGGCTCGCTCAGCCGCTCTTCGAAGCGTTTCTTCTGCTCGGCCTTCGAGATATGCAGGAAGAACTTGACGAGGGTCACGCCGCTTTCGGCCAGCAGGCGCTCGAAGGCGTTGATGTGCTCGTAGCGCGCTTCCCACACCGTGCGCGGCACCAGTTCCTCGACGCGGACGATCAGCACGTCCTCGTAGTGCGAGCGGTTGAAGATGCCGATCATGCCCAGCGGCGGCGTGTGCTGGTGGACGCGCCACAGGAAGTCGTGGGCGAGTTCTTCGGCGGTGGGCACCTTGAAGCCCGTCACCTGTACGCCCTGCGGGTTGATGCCACGCATGACGTGGCGGATGGTGCCGTCCTTGCCGCCAGCGTCCAACGCCTGCAGGAGGATCAGCAGGGCGTGCTTGTGCTCGGCGTAGAGCACTTCCTGAAGCTCGCCCAGCTTTGCCCGGTTGCGCTCCAGGTCTTTGAGGGCGTCGTCTTTGGCGCGGTAGTCTCCCGTGTAACCGGGATCAAAGTCCGCCAGCCGCACGGACTCGCCCGGCCTGGGGCGGAGCGGTTGCCGCCTGTCGCTCATCGTGCGTTGCTCCTTTCTGCGGCGCTCGCTGTGCCGAGCACCTCGTCGTAGACGGCCAGCAGGCGCGGCGCGATCACCGACCAGTCATAATTGCGCGCCACGTACTCGGCTGCGCGCTCGCCTAATGCGGTCCGCTGAGCGGGGTCGCGCAATAGCTCGATCACCGCGCGGGCGAACGTTTCTTCGGTGTCGGCCAGCCGAAGCTGCACCCCATCCTGCACGTCGAGGCCCTGCGCGCCCACCCGCGTCGAGACCACCGCCCGGTGGGCGGCCATCGCCTGCAGCAGCTTGAGGCGCGTGCCGCTGCCCATGCGCAGCGGAACGACGTAGACCGCCGCCGCTGAGAGGAACGGGTTCACGTCCGGCACCCAGCCGGTGATCTGCATGCCGTCCCGGTCGCGCAGGCTGTTCAGCCGGCGGTGAGGGTGGCTGCCCACGATGAAAAAGCGCGCCTCCGGCACGTGCGCGCGCACCCGATCCAGAACACGGTTGGCGAACCACAGCGCCGCGTCTACGTTGGGGCGGTAGCCCATCGAGCCGGTGAAGACCAGTGGGGCCGGGCCGAGGTCCAGCGACGTGTCGGCGACAGCATAGTGGGCCACGTCAATCCCGTTGGGCACCACGCTGACCGGGCAGCGGGGGGCCAGGCGGCGAAACGCCTCGGCGTCCGCGTCGGAGACGGCGATGGTGTGCGTCGCCTCGCGCACCACCTGGCGTTCATAGCGAGCCAGGCGGCGCCACTGGATAAACGAGTACAGCGCGCCTGGCAGCCGGGCCAGCCTGCCGCGCTCAGCTTCGAAAATGCTGCGCTGCAAATCGGCCTCGGCGTTGAACGAGTCGTAGAGGAGCGGAGTGTCTGGCTGGACGCGGCGCACGACCGGCGCGTAGATGGTCATCTCCAGGCTCTCGATCTGTATCAAATCATAGGGCGTTTGCTCCAGCAGCTTGGCCAGGGCGTGCTGGTAATGCGCGGAATAGCAGCGCCCCTGCATGTCCGCTTTGTTGGTCAGCAGCAGGTCGCGCAGCCGGTCGGCGAGTCTGCGCTGTGGCGGGGAGACCGTCTCCACCCGCGCGCAGTAGGCAGCGAGCCGGTTGCGCTGCGCGTTGAGTTGATCGCGCGTGGCAAAGGCGAGCAGGTGTACTTCGTGCCCCGCCGCGTGCGCCGCGCGCAGCAGGCCGTTGGTGCGCAGCGTGCCGCCCGCGTGGGCAGGCTCAGGGAGTTCAGCAGTCAGGAAGAGCAGTCGCATAGGGCAGTTGATCCGTTGGGTGGGTGGAATTCTGTTCACTCCGCCATGACCCGCGCGTAGACCTCGCAGGCGATCTCCGCTGTGCGCTGCCAGGTGAACGTCCGGGCGCGGGCTAGGCCGGCAGCGCGCAGCGTGTCGTGCAGGGCGCTGTCCGTCAGCAGGCGGCGCAGCGCGTCGGCGATGCTGCCCGCGTCGTCGGGATTGACCAGCAATCCAGCGTCGCCGACCACTTCGGGCAACGAGCTACAATCCGAGACGACCGGCGGCGTGCCGCAGGCCATCGCCTCCAGCGCGGTCAGCCCGAACCCCTCGTAGTGCGAGGGCAGGGCCAGGGCTGCCGCGCCGCTGTATAGCGCGGGCAAGTCGTCGCGCGGCGGGTTTTCGACCCAGATCACGCGGTCGCCCAGGGCCAGGGTTTCCACCGTCCGCTGAATGTCGTCGTACAGCCAGCCACGCCGCCCGGCCAGGGCCAGCGGCGGGGCGGCCGGCAGATCGCGCCGCAGACGGTCGTAGGCGTGCAGCAGCGTCGGGATATTCTTGCGCGGCTCGAACGTGCCGACAAACAGCAGATACTGCGCGGGCAGGCCCCAGCGCGCCCGGCATGCCTGGATCATCTCTGGGGGCGCGGGCCGGAACAAGGCATCAACGCCGAGCAGGTGCACCGTGATCTTGTCTTCGGGCACGCCGAGCAAGGTCACCAGGTCGGCGCGGGTCGCCTGGGAGGAAGCCAGGAGGTGATCGGCCCTCTGCACCGCCCAGCCAATCTGCCCGGCGTAATAACGGCGGCTGTCCGTCGTCATGAACTGCGGGTAGTGCAGGTAGTGCAGGTCGTGAATGGTGATCACCTGGCGGCGGGCCGCGCGGGCCGGAGGGATGGCGTCCGGTGAGTGAAGGATGTCCAGGCGGCGGGGGAGCAGTTCCACCGAGAGCGCCCACCGTTCCAGTCGGTGATGGCTCGGTGTCAGCGTGTTGATCCGCGCGACATTCGGCGCGGCAACCAGCGTCTCCCGGTCGCGGACGTGCTGGATGAGGCGATAGTCGTTGGCTGCATCCAACGCAGCCAGCTCGCGGATCAGATGGCGCGTGTACTCGACGATTCCGCCGGGGCGATAGTAGTTCAGTCGGGCGTCAATGGCGATGCGCATGGCAGTAGTATAGCCTAAGGGGAAGAGCGCACCAATGGTGGACGGCAGCGGGCCGGCTGGCAGCTTTGCCTGGCGGTGTCTTCTACGATTCGCCACCTACTCACCCACTCACCCTGGCTGGATGGGGGAACTTGTGGTAGACTCCCGCCGCATCCAAGACAGAGGGCACAAGCGCGCAAGCAGCACTTCTTGCTGTGACCTGTGCGCTGGTATGGCTGACGAAAGGAGTGCAACGCCGCGCGCTGCCCGCCAGGTGCTGCCCGGCGCTGACCAGCATGGAATACATCACCAGCTTCGACCTCAAGGAATTCATTGCCGCCATCGGCTACATCGGCATCTTTGCGATCATCTTCGCTGAATCCGGGCTGCTGGTCGGGTTCTTCCTGCCGGGCGACAGCCTGCTCTTCACCGCGGGAGTCATCGCCGGCAGCAAGACCCTACAAGGCACGCTGGGGGTCGAGTTGAGCTATCCGGTGCTGGCTATCGGCTGCTTCATCGCTGCGGTGACGGGCGACAGCGTAGGCTACTGGTTCGGCAGCCGCGTCGGGCGACGCCTGTTCCAGCGTGAAGATTCGCTGTTCTTCAAGAAGAAATACCTCTACCAGGCTGAAGAGCTTTACCACAAGCACGGCGGCAAGATCATTGTCCTGGCGCGCTTCATGCCCATTGTGCGCACCTTCGCGCCCATCGTGGCCGGTGTTGGCACGATGCACTACCCACGTTTTCTCTCCTTCAACGTGATCGGTGGCCTGTTCTGGGCGGTGGGCGTGGTCAGCGCGGGCTACTACCTGGGCGAGGCCGCCGACGGCTATCTGCTGCCGATTGTGGTGGCGATCATCCTCGTCTCTGTCGCGCCGCCTGCGCTTCATGTGCTGAAGGACTACCTGGCCCAGCGCCGCGCGCGCCGCGCTGCCACGCCCGAAGTTGAGATGTAACGTCCGGCGCATCGCGTCCAGGCGCGGCCAACACCCATGTTCCCCCCTTCGCGCGCGGCCCGACCGCGCGCGAATTGACTCGCGGCGGGCACTCGCGTTATAGTCCTGGCAGATCGTCTGCGCCACGAGAAGGAATGGCCGGCCATGTCATCACTTTTCAGCGGACGCAAGCAGCCGCAGCCCGAAAGCAGCAGCTTCCCCCCGGCACTTCCCCAGGAACCCGCGCGCCAGCCCGTCGGGTTCGAGACCGTTCTGGGAGCCGGAGCCACGCTGAAGGGCGACCTGCGCAGCCAGGGGAATGTGCGTCTTGATGGCACGTTCGAGGGCACGCTGGAGATTGACGGCAATGTGCTCGTCGGCGAGACGGCCAAGATCACGGCGGACATCAACGCCAAGAACGTGTCCATTGCTGGCGCGGTGCGCGGCGACGTGAGCGGCAAGAAGGTGCAGCTTCTGCGCACAGCTCGCGTCTGGGGGGACATCACCGCGTCGGCCATCTCCACCGAAGAGGGCGCGTTCATAGACGGCAAGATCACCATGGTCACGCACGAAGCAGCCCAGGAATTCGACCTGACCGCCGTGCCCCTCCCCGCCCATGAGGTGCCACCAGCGGCGCTCGCCAGCGGCGAAGGGGCCGCGCCGGACGACAGTGGCACCGCGCCGTCCGCGTCGTGACGGCTGTCCACGCTTTGCTTGGGTATCGAACTCAATGATATAATCGTCTTAATCGTCGCAGGCAGTGTGGAATCCAGCACCGCGCGTAACAGTCAGGGACGTTTCATGATCAAAGTGCTGATTGACAGTATCCGCGTGAGCCTGATGTCGCAGCTTCGGGTGGTTGTCCTCAAAGACCCACTGAGCGGGCGCTTCCTCCCGATCTTCATTGGGCCGTGTGAAGCAGAAGCCATCGCGGTGAAGCTCCAGGGCATGAATGTCGAGCGTCCGCTAACGCACGATCTGCTCAAGTCCGTCATTGCCGAGCTTGGCGGACACGTTCAGCACATCGTGGTCAGCGACCTGCGCCAGGATACGTTCTACGCCCAGATCGTGGTGGTTCAGAACGGGGAAGAGCGCATTATAGACTCGCGCCCCAGCGATGCGATTGCCCTGTCCGTCCGGCTTGACGTGCCGATCTACGTCGAGGAATCGGTGATGGATCGGGCCGGCATTATGCCGGACGAAGAGATCGAGGGAGAGGACTCGCAGGCTGCGCCAGGCCAGCCCTCGGACGAAGGGGAGCCTGCCGACCGCCTGGACCTCTTCGAGGATTTCGTCGAATCGCTTGATCTGGACGACCTGAGCGACGAGGAAGACGAGGACAAGGACTGACCTCTTCCGTTGAATTGCTGGGCGCAGCCAGAGCAGCGCCCCTACGCGGGCGAACTTGTGGATAGATAGCGGGTGCCACCCTCGCCCGGCAGCTTGAACTCTCACGGGGCAGCTCAGCACGAGCCGCCCCGTTTTGACACACACCCCGAATCCCATTATTGTAGAGCCGGATCATGCACCCGATGAGGCTGAGCGATGAGTCAGCAAACCGCGTCTGTCCAGCCTGAGCAGATGGCTCCTCACAGCATCGAAGCCGAAGAGGCCGTGCTCGGCTCGATCCTGATCAACCCCGATGCGCTCTACGATGTCGCCTCGTTCTTGCAGAGCGAGGATTTCTTTATCGTGCGCAACGGCTGGGTGTGGGAGGCCATCACCCGGCTGCATGAGCGCCGCGAGCAGATTGACTACCTGACTGTGGTGGAGGAATTGCGCCAGCAGAACCGGTTGGAGGAGATCGGCGGCGCGGCCTACATCACCTACCTGATCAACCATACGCCCTCGTCCATCTACGCCGAGACTTATGGGCGCATCGTCGAGCGCGCTGCCCTGCGACGACGGATGCTCACTGCTGCCGGCACCATCGCGCGCCTGGCCCAACAGGAAGACTCCGACATCACGGCTCTCATTGACCAGTCGGAAGCGACGCTGTTTGCCGTGACTGAGCGGCGGCTGCGCCAGGAACTGGTCCCGATTCGCACCGCCGTCGCCGAGTACTACGACCGCATCGAGCAGCTTTACAGCCAGCAAGTTGAATCTATCGGCGTGCCGACGGGCTTCACCGACCTGGACGACCTGCTCGGCGGGCTGCAAAAGTCCGATCTGGTTATTGTGGCCGGGCGTCCGGGTATGGGCAAAACGTCGTGGCTGCTCAGCGCGGCGCACAACGCTGCCCTGGCCGGCGCGCGCGTGGCGATCTTCAGCATGGAAATGAGCAACGAGCAGATCGTGCAACGCCTGATCTCGTCGGAGACCGGCATCAACACGCACAAGCTGCGCCTGGGCCAGCTTAAAGACCGCGAATGGGCGCTGTTCGTCGAGGCGGTGGGGCGCTTGAGCAAGCTCAACGTGTTTCTGGACGATACGCCCGCGCTCACGCCGCTCCAGATGCGCGCCAAGTGCCGGCGGCTCTACAGCGAGCACGGCCTCGACCTGATCCTGGTTGACTACTTGCAGCTTATGAACGCCGGCGTGGGCTTCTCCGACAATCGTGTGCAGGAGATCAGCTTCATTTCGCGTAACCTCAAGCACATCGCCCGCGAGATGAACGTGCCGGTGGTCGCCGCCGCCCAGCTTTCGCGCGCGGTTGAGCAGCGCCAGGACAAGCGCCCGCAGTTGTCGGATCTGAGGGAGAGTGGATCGATCGAGCAGGACGCGGACGTGGTGATGTTCATCTACCGCGAGGATGTCTACAACGAGAACACGGAGCGAAAGAACCAGGCCGACATCATCGTGGCCAAACACCGCAACGGCCCGACAGGTAGCGTGGCGCTGTTCTTCCGCAAAGAGCTAACCCAGTTCGCTAACCTGAGCAAGACCGGCGTAGACCTGACCGGCTATTAGGGCGATGGGTCGCCGCGCATGAAGACGTTCAAAGGATTTCCACCCGGCAAGGTGCCGATGGTGCGCCTGCCCAGCCAGTTCTTTACCGAGGTGCTGAGCACCATTGACGACCTGGACGAGCTTAAGCTCACCCTGTACGCTTTCTGGGCGCTTCAGCAGCAGGAAGGAGAAGTCCGCTACCTGCTCAAGCGCGAGGTGCTGCGGGATACGGTCCTGCTGAGTGGCATTGACCCGGACGCAGAGCGGGCGGCGCAGCGCGTCGGCGCCGCGCTGGGACGGGCCGTGCAGCGCGGCACGTTGCTGCATGCCAGCGTCGAGGGCGCGCGCGGCCCCGAAGACCTGTACTTCATGAACACGACGCACGGGCGCAACGCAGTGCGGGCCATCGCTGCGGGCCAGTTCGAGCCGGGCGACCGCGACACGCCTGTGCTGCTCATTGCCGAGCGCCCTAACATTTACGCGCTGTACGAGGAAAACATTGGCGCGCTCACTCCGTTGATCAGCGAAGAATTGCGCGCCGCCGAGCAAGACTACCCGCCGGGCTGGATCGAAGAAGCGTTCCGCCTGGCTGTGGAGCGCAACGCCCGCAACTGGCGCTACATCCGCCGCGTTCTCGAACGGTGGCAGGCTGAGGGAAAAGATCGTGGACTCACTAAACGACCAACTCAAGCGGATCGCTACCGGTATATCCAGGGAGAATACTCGGACACCGTTGACTACTGACGCTGCTGATGAGGCGGAGGAGTCCGCCGAGGTATGCCCGATCTGCCAGGGGATGGGCTTCGTGACCCTGAGCGTGCCGGTGGGCCACCCGGACTTCGGTAAAGCGTTCCCCTGCACGTGCCAGCGCGACACCATCGCCGAGCGGCGCACCGCTCAGATGCGCGCGCTCAGCAACCTGGATGTGGTGGCGGACAAGACCTTCGCCACGTTCAACCTCGATCTCCCCAACCTGAGCGAAGAGCAGCTTGCGGCGCTGCGCATCAGCTATGACCGCGCCCTGCGCTATGCCGAGAATCCGCAAGGCTGGCTGCTCTTTCAAGGGAACTTCGGCAGCGGCAAGACTCATCTGGCGGTGGCGATCGCCAATTACCGGCTGGCGCAGGGCGATGATGTGCTCTTCCTGACGGTGCCCGATCTGCTCGATCATCTGCGTGCGACCTTTGGCCCGTCGTCCGAGATTGAGTACGACGACCTGTTCGAGCGCGTGCGCAACGTACCCCTGCTGGTGCTGGACGACCTGGGCGCGGAAAGCCCGACGCCCTGGGCGCAGGAAAAGCTGTTCCAGTTGATCAATCACCGCTACCAGCACCGCTTGGCGACGGTGCTCACTACGAATGCCGAGCCGGGCAAGCTCGACCCGCGCGTGCGCAGCCGCCTGGTGGATCGCCAGCTTACGCAGAGCATCAACATGGCACTGCCAGACTACCGGCGCATTGATGCCGCCCTGGAACAGAGCGCCCTGTCCAACCTGGGCCTCTACGGCGAGATGGTCTTCGAGACGTTCGACTTCCGCGAGAGCACGTTGCCGGAGAACGAGCGCCGCAATCTACGTCAGGCGTTCGAGGTCGCCGTCGAATATGCCCGCAACCCCCAGGGCTGGCTGCTGTTCATGGGCGAGCACGGCTGCGGCAAGACGCATCTGGCCGCCGCCATCGCCAACGCGCGCCACGCGCTAGGCGAAGCCGTCATGTTTGTCACCGCGCCCGATCTGCTGGACTATCTGCGCGAGGCGTTCGGCCCTGGCGCGGGCACGACATTCGCCCGGCGCTTCT
>CAYNHD010000067.1:0-12663 GCA_964396775.1 uncultured Thermoflexus sp.
ACTTGACAACCAACCCCGTATCTCTCCATTCGAATGGTGTGGGGGCGGCGTGGCGCGTCAGCGCCGAGCGGGGGTGAGGTTAAGGAGCGCCATCACACCGCCTGACAGGTTTTGCACACGCCCGCGCCCACCAACTGGTTGTAAGAGACGCCACTCTCGGCTACACTTGTGGGCGTGTTGCCCGGCACTCGTTCCGCACACTCGTAAGGAGCTTCAGGCATGACGCTTCGCTCACAGACCGCTGCACTGGCTGTGCTGTTTGTTGCGCTGATCGTCATCTTCTTGCTGGTAGGCGACGCTGGCGTGTCCACCGGCGTCTTTCTTCCCGAACCCACCCTGACCTATACGCCCACCGTTGCCCCTACGGCGACCCCCGGCCCCGCCCCCGGCGCAGCCAACTGGGCTGAAACCACGCCCGGTCAGTGGACTCACACAGGCGCTGGGGTTGCCGCCCGCATCAACTACCAGACGGTGAAGCTGGACGAGTTCATTACCGGCACCGGGCTGACCGCGCCCGCCGCTGACGCCCCTTACCCCCTGCTCGATCTGCTGAGCCAGTTGAGCGAGTCCCTTCAGGCGCAGGCGACCGACGCCGGCCTGACCCTGGAACCTGGCGCGTTCTCCGGGCCGATCATCGAGATCGTGGGAGAAACGCCAGTCGCCCTCATGCACGCCAGAGTCCAGCCCCAGGCCCGCCAGGACGGGCAGCAGTTCCTCGGCCTGGATTTGGTTCAGGCGCTCATTGACCAGGGTGAGGGCGATGTGACCTTCCTCCAGTACGTGCTCCAGGGTCCGCCGGACGAAGGGGTTTACAGCGATTTCCGCGCCTGGCTGGAGGCGAACGTTGCGACTCTGTATGAGAAGCCCGCAGAGGAAGAGGACACCGGTGAGGCAGCCCCCGCCGAAGGCGAAGCAACGCCAGCGCCAGAGGAGCCGGCCGGCGACGAAACCGCCCCAGCCGGGCAGCCTACGCCTGCCCCTGAGCAACCCCAGGCCACGCCTGAGGCACAGCCTACTGCCGCAGAGGAGGAGTCTGGCGATTGAGCGGCCCCTGACATCGCCGCCCTGGGTGAGCGCCCACCATCACCCGCAAAGCAGCGCGGCGACCACTGGGCCGGATGGCGAGAGCCCGCTATCATCTGACCGATTGCAAGCGTACCGTCAGAGGGCAATGACCGCTGATGACGATCCCCGGCCCCTGTATTGGGAAGCGTCGTATGAGATTGTGCTCGGCCTGATGGAGCACCATCCCGACGCCGACCTGGACGCCCTGGGCCTGGGACAGCTTTTTGAGTGGATCATCGCGCTGCCGGGCTTCGCCGACGACCCGGCCCTGGCCCACGATGGCCTGTTGTGTGAGATACTGCGCGAATGGTACGAGGAGAAATGCGAGGCGTCATGACTAATTCGAACGAGAATTTCCTCAAAGAACTGCACCATCCTGACGTGCCGGTGCCGGAGGGGATGCAATCGGCGGTCTCCGTCACGTCGTTTGGCAGGCTCATGGATGCCATCTACAACTGGGGCCGGCGCAACTCGATCTGGCCGATGTCTTTCGGCCTGGCCTGCTGCGCCATCGAGATGATCGCCACCGCCAGCAGCCGCTTCGACCAGGCCCGCTTTGGCATGGAAGTGCTGCGCGCCAGCCCGCGCCAGGCCGACCTGATGATCGTCAGCGGCACGGTGACCAAGAAGATGGTCGTGCCCATCGTGCGCCTCTACAACCAGATGGCCGAGCCGAAGTACGTGCTGGCCATGGGGGCCTGTGCCATCGGCGGCGGGCCGTTCAAAGAGGGCTACAACGTCGTCAGCGGCATTGACAAGTACATCCCCGTTGACGTGTATGTGCCCGGCTGCCCGCCCACCCCCCAGGCGCTGCTCTACGGCTTTCTCATGTTGCAGAAGAAGATTGACGGTCAATCATTCGGCAACCGCAACAGTATGCCCTGGTACGGTCGTGTGCCCGGCGAAGAAGTGCCTGTGCCGGTGCTTGGCCCCGACATCGTTGATCCGCGCCAGGCGTACCTGCTGCGGCGCGAGGCTGCCGTAGCCGAAACCGAATCTGTCTCTGGGGAGATGGATGCCGACGCCTGAGTGCGCCGAGTTTGGACGCAGCGCCCTCAGCCAGCCATGTCGCTGCACCCGCTGACGGCTGACCGCTGACCGCTGACTGCTATGAGCAAGGGAGCTATTATGACCGAACACGTCCAAGTCGCTGAGACCGCCACCCTCGTCCAGGACGCCATTAACCGGCTCGAAGCGCAGTTTGCCGGCGCAGTCCGCCGTGACGACCGCGAGGGGTATTCGGGCGTCATCGTGGATGCGGGCAGGCTCGTCGAGGTCGCCACGTTCGTCCGCGATAGGCTCGGCTTCAGCTACCTGTCCAGCGCGACCGCCGTAGACTACCTGGGCAAGAGCGAGAGCGATCCCCTGGAGATGGTCTACCACACCTACAACCTCCAGGGCGGGCCGGCGCTGGTACTCAAAGCGCAGACGCCGCGCAGCGAGGCCACCCTGCCCAGCCTGGTCGGGGTGTGGCCGGGGGCCAACTTCCAGGAGCGCGAAGCCTGGGACTTGATGGGCATCCGCTTTGAAGGCCACCCCAACCTCAAGCGCATCCTGATGTGGGAGGGCTTTCACGGCCACCCACTGCGCAAGGACTGGCACGAAGCGTATTACGAGCAGGACACCAAGCCCTTCGACAGCCGCTGGCCCGAAGGCCACGTCTCGCGCGCCGAAGAGCACAACCCCTACGGCAAGAACGTCAGATACCCGGCGGGCTTCACCCTGGACGGCTACGAGTCGCAGGCCGAAAAAGCCCTCTACGAAGCCGCGCCGATGGGCGTTCACGTGACGGACATGGCCACCGATCGCGTGGTGGTCAGCATGGGGCCGCAGCACCCCAGCACGCACGGCGTCTTCCGCATGATCGTCTCGCTGGACGGCGAGACCATCGTCGCGCTGGAGCCGGTGATGGGCTACCTGCACCGCAACCACGACAAGATCGGCGAGCGCAACACGTTCCTGCACAACATGCCCTTCACCGACCGGCTGGACTACTTTTGCAGCATGTCCAACAACCTCGGCTACGCCCTGGCCATCGAGCAACTCATGGCCCTGGGCAAGCGGTACGAGCCGCCCACCTACCGCGCCGAAGCGATCCGCGTGCTGATGGTTGAGCTGACCCGTATTCTCAACCACCTGGTAGCCATCGGCTTCCTGCTCAACGATCTCGGCGCGTATTTCACACCGCTCATGTACGCCATCATCGAGCGCGAGTTGATCCTCGACTTCTTCGAGGCCGCCTCTGGCAGCCGCATGATGTGCAACTACATGCGCTTCGGCGGCGTGGCCTACGACCTGCCGGAGCGCATCCAGGGCACGGCGGCGCTGGTCAACGACCGCGTGCGCGACTTCGACACCATGCACTACCTGCGCGCGCTGATCAACGACCGCCTGCCGCGCGCCATTGACCAGACCAACGACCTGCTGACCACCAACGAGATCATCACCAACCGCTGCATCGGCGTGGGCGTGCTGACCAGAGAAGACGCTATCGCCTACAGCGCCGCCGGCCCCGTCCTGCGCGCCAGCGGCGTGCCCTACGACGTGCGCCGCGCCGAGCCGTACAGCATCTACCCCGACCTGGAGTTCGACGTGGCGGTGCGCTATCACGGCGACATCTACGACCGCTACCTGATCCGCCTGGACGAGATGCGCCAGAGCATCCGCATCCTCAAGCAGATTCTGCCCATCCTTGAGGAGACGAAGGGTCAGCCCTTCTTCGCCGGGCGCGGCGGCCAGTACAACCCGCGTGTGCCCGCTGGCGAAGCCTATGGCCGCGCCGAGAACCCGAAGGGCGAGCTAGGCTACTACGTCGTCTCCGACGGCGGGCAGAACCCCTGGCGCTACCACGTGCGGTCGCCAAGTTTCATCAACCTGACCGCCCTGGAGCAGATGTGCAAGGGGCACAAGGTGGCCGATGTGGTCGCCATCCTCGGCAGCATTGACATCGTGCTCGGCGAAGTGGACCGCTAGCGCGCAAAGGAGCGAGTGCGTCTATGTACGGATCAGGAATCGTGCGTGGCCTGGGGGTTACGCTCAAGCACTTTGTCAACACCTACCTGGAGGATATTCGCTGGGGCTTCCGGCGGCACGTCCCCGACGAGGCGTTTCCGCTGCGCCAGGGCCTGGAGGCGCGCGGCATCTTCACCGTCGAGTATCCAGAGGAGAAGATCGCCACGCCGGAACGCTTCCGCTTCATCCCGTTCCTGGTGGTGGACAACTACGATCACCCGGAGCGCCCCGGCCACGACTGGTGCACAAGCTGCGGCATCTGCGCCAAGGCGTGCCCGCCGCAGTGCATCTGGATCGTGCGCGGCACCAATCCGGAAACAGGGCGGCCCGTGCCCGAACCGGCGGAGTTCTATATTGACATTGACATCTGCATGAACTGCGGCTTGTGCGCCGAGTTCTGCCCGTTCGACGCGATCAAGATGGATCACGACTACGAACTGGCCAGCTACGACCGCACCGGTGCGCATATCTTCAACAAGCAGCGCCTGTCTAAGGAATTCCGCTACTGGCAGTCCATCGCGCCCACCCGTGCCGCCGAAGAAGCGCAGGCCCGCGGCGGCTGGGAGCACAAAGATGTGCTCAAGCAGCGTGAGCGGGAGGCACGCGCTAAAGCGCCGGCGAGTGGCGGCGAGGCTTAGCCTCACCTTCTGCATGAAAAGCGGGGGCGGTCCGACTACAACCGCCCCCGCTGGCTTTTAGCGCTCTTGTACCCTGCAACTGCTCGCCTAACTTTGCCTAACGCAGGCTATCTGCGACTCGGATGAGAGTTTCTTGGGAGATTTCCTGCCCCTCTGCCAATAAACCATAGCGGAGGCCGTTTTTCTCCCAAAATAGCAGGCTTTCGGGCAACGTGTTGTCCCAGGCCAGATCATCGCCTATCTGCTGCCAGCCGCCGCGCACATACTCACCGGTGACTCCGTCCACAGATACAGCTTCTACCATAGCCCCGGCTCCTACATAAAATGTGCTCTCAGCCTTCAGCCCTTGCAGAAAGATCAGGGATGTCTGTCCATCGGAGTAGGTGACACTCACACTGCCGGGATTAACGGCGACAGAAACGATCTGCAGGCCAGCGGGTAAATCCTGGGGGAGGCGAATAGCGAATCCTGCCACCTGGCTGGCCCGTTGCAAGTCGGTCAGATCGCCTAGTGCGGGCTGCTCAACAGTCGCCTCCAGCAAGACCGGGTTCTCAATGGCGTCCGTTTCCGCCTGAGTGAAGAAGTGAAACACCTGCTGCGCCAGCGATCTGAACGGGACAGCGATCAGGAACAACACCACTGCAACGGAAATCGCTGCCGCCAATGGTCGTGAGAAAGAAAGATGAGCATTGGCAAGGGGAGCATGAGCTACCCAGGGCGCATTATCCATTTGCTCGTAGAAACGCTGGCTGGGGTGTATCTGGATACGTTTGAACAGGCGCATTAGCGCAGTCTCATCGCGGTGGAACAACTTGTTCATGCTCTATCCTCCTGTTGTTTTTGGGCTTCTGTTTGCATTCTTTGGATGATACGCCGCAGGGTGACTGAAACGGTGTTTTCCTCCATCCCCAGGTGTGCTGCGATCTGCTTGACTTTCCAGCCCAACATATAGCGCAAGACGAAGATTTCGCGGTGCTGCGCGCTCAGCGTTTGCACCATAGCCTGCAACCGCTGCCACTGTTCCTTTTCAATAAGCTGTTGTTCTGGGCTGAGATCAGGGGCGGCGAATTCAACATCCTCTAGCCAGGCCATATCGGCCTCATGTTGCCAGGCGCGAAGATGATCAACGACCTCGTTGTGCGCAATCCTCAAGAGCCATCTCAGCGCATCTTGCCGGCTTCCTTCGAACTGGTCGCGAGCGCGCCATGCCTTGAGAAAAGTGTCGGCTGTGAGGTCTTCTACCTCCTGACGTGGGCCACCAAGCAAACCATAGACATAGCGGAAGACAATGGGATGGGTGGCGTTGAATAACTGCCTGAAAGCGGCCTCGCTGCTATATGGCTTTGCTCCAGCGCGTCGCCTGAGTCTTGCAGAGACAAATTCCACAGTAGCCTCCCTGCCACTTGTTTTCACTGTATAGAACGTATGGCAGGCGAAAATATGACAACTGCCCGCGAAAGCAGGCAGCTGTTTCGAAGAAAAAACTCTCTGGGGCCTGCGCCGCTACCAACGTGGCTGCATCAGGTAGCCGTTGACAGCTATCGCCGCTGGCAACTGCGTGAAGCTGCCCTCGATGGCGATCGTCTCGTCGTAGGGGACAATCACTGCCAGGCAGGCCGCCCCCGCGGGCACAGCCCGCCAGATGGTCACCGTCAGTGTGTTATTGGCAAGCTGTTGCTCAACCCGTATCTCTCCGCTGCATCCCGATGGCCAGTACCCGCGCACAGCAAGGCGTAGCTGCATAGGGTAAGTTTCCAGGACGAACGCCTCGACATCTTCCACCACTAACAGTTCGCGCCTCAGCGGCGCGGCTGGCACCGATGTTGAGGGGGGGAAGGGCGGCATTTCCGCGCCGGGGGCCTGGTTTCCTAAGCACGAGGATAGCAGCAGTAGCAAAAGCAGGATCAGCTCGCGCATGCGTCTTTTCCAACCCACAATCTTGTGAATTAGACGACCTGCGCGGCGTTAAAGTTCCCTGCAAGATGCTCAGCAGCAACGGGCCAGCGTCTCGCGTATCTGGCGCAGGTGCTGACGGTCGTGTTGCGCGATGAGGTCGGCCACTGCCAGCAGGGTGGTGAGGCCCAGGCGGTGATGGTAAGCCGGGCGCTGCCAGTCTGCTGGCGCGAGCGTCGCCAGCAAGTCCAACGTTGCGCGGCGCTCGGCAACGAACAACTCCAACAGGGCGCGGGGGCGTTCTGCGCCAGAGGGGATAGTTGGGGCGGGCGCTTCGGCCAGAGCGGCCAGGACAGGCGTGTCGGCGCTCAGAATCGTCTGCAGGCGCGGACGGTATACCTCGCGCTCGGTCACGAGCAGATGCCCCAGCACCTCCAGTGGCGACCACTCTCCGGCTGTCGGGTGAATGTTCCACGCTTCTGACGGGGTCTCGCGGATCAGGCTGTCCAGGGCGGCAATGTTCGCCGTCAGGCGGGGGGCGATCTGTGCCGGTTCGAGCGGGCGCGGGGCGACTATTTCCAGCCAGCGCTCTTCGCTGACGCGACCGGCGAAATCGGCCAGGGAGCCGCAGCCATCTACCTGACGAGCCGCTGCGGTGTCGCAGCCCTGCCCGTCGCCGCACACCCAGAAGGTGTTGAGTCCGGCGGCGCGGGCGGGCAGGATGTCGTGTTCCCAGTCGTCGCCAACCATAATCGCTTCGTGCGCGGCCAGTCCAAGCCGTGCGATAATTTCCTCGTAATAAGCCGGATGGGGTTTGGCGAAGCGCATATTATCGAGCGTGGTCACCAGGGTCAGCGGCACTTGATCCATGGGGACACCGGCCCAGGCCAGCCGATACCTCACAGCTACCTCTGGGAACAGCGGATTGGTGGCGATCACCACAGCGTAGCCCCCACTGAGCAGCTGTTCAAGCAGGCGGCGCGCGCCGGGGCGCTGCTGCGTGAGGGCTTCCAGGGTGGGATATAGTTCTGTGTAGAATTCCTGCATAGCGCGGGCGAAGGCGGCGCGGTCAGTGGAGACAAGCGACATGAAGGCGTCGTAGAAGCGCTCAGCGTTGGTGCGCAGCGGATCGGCGTCGGCCAACACGGCGCGCGTCCCGGCCCACAGTGCCTCCAGGATGCTGGGCGTGCCCAGGCGCTGCTGCACAAAGTCGTCCAGCAGCGCCAGATAGCGGCGCGTGAACGGATTGGGATCGTTACCCAACAGCGTATTGTCCAGGTCGAACAGCACCGCCTTGATCATTGTTTTGCCCCTTCGTCTTCTTCCAAAGCTTGCCGAAAGAGCCGCAGGGCCTCGTTTTCCTCGGCATCCAACGGGCAGCCGATATATGGGTCGGCGATGGGCACGTTGTGACGGGTGCAGCGCGCCTCTACCTGTATCCGGCGCACAAAGCCGAGCAATACCCCCCGAATGGTGAGCCGCAGTTCCATATCCGGGCTGGCATTGGCCCGCAGAATGTCCGGCACCGGGCAACGGGCGCAGTCGGCGGGACGCCAGGGCAACGACTCGGGATTCTGCGCAGCCAGGCGGCATTCCTGAACCGCGCGCCCGCGATTGAAGTCCTCGTAGTAGTGGGGGCACTCCTTGCCCGCCGGAGTTACCATGCGCCCGCCTTTCGCCGCGATGATCCTGTCGGCTCTGTCTCAAGTGTAAGCGGTCGCCGCCCGCCCGCCAAATAGCCCAACCAAAAAGGCCGGGACGCCCCGGCCTCGCCCTGGCCCGCTGCGACGGCCCAGGCATCAGACGCGCGTGACGTACTCGCCGGTGCGCGTGTCCACGCGGATCGTGTCGCCCTCTTCCACAAAGAGCGGCGTGGTGACCGTCAGCCCCGTCTCCGTCTTGACCTTCTTGGTCGCGCCGGTGGCCGTGTTGCCGGCGACGGCCATTTCCGCCTCGGTCACCAGATGCTCGACGTTCGGCGGCAGTTCGTAGTCGAGAATCTCACCCTCATACGACAGCAGCTTGAGTTGCGTGCCTTCTTTGAGGTAGAGCACGTCGTCGCCGAACAGGTCGCTGCGCATCTGCGGCTGCTCGAACGTCTCCACGTCCATGAAGGTGAGGAACTCGCCGTCGTCGTACAGGTACTCGACGATGCGCGTCTCGACGCGGATATTCTCCACGCGGTCGCCGGAGGTGAAGGTCATCTCGCGCGTGGTCCCGCTGCGCAGGTTGCGCACGGTCACGCGGATGGTCGCATTGCCGCGACCGGTCTTGTTGTGGTGATAGTTCAGCACCTTGTACAGCTCGCCATCGAGCGTGAAATTGGTGCCGTTGCGAAGCTGGTTTACGTCAATCATAGAGAATGCTGTCCTCGTTCTGCTGGCTCTGTGTGATCGTTGCCGGTTGTCCGCAGGCCATTATACCAGAGATTGTGCGCTCGTTGAACGGTCAGGTCGCAGGCGCACGACCAACCATCGCCACGTCGCGAGGATCACCCGTCGTAGGGGCGCATTGCCATACGCCCCTACAAGAACATCACCAACCGCCCCGCCCGACGCTACCGCGCCAGCCACTGCACCGCCGCCCCCGGCAAACCGGCCAGCGTCCCGCGCGTCACTGTACAGCCCGGCAGACTGTCCAGGAAGACCTGCCCATAGCGTTTGGTGATCACGCGGTTGTCGAACAGGGCGACGACCCCCCGATCCGTCCTGGTGCGGATCAGCCGCCCGAAGCCCTGGCGGAAGCGCAGCACCGCATCGGGCACCGCGTACTGCATAAAGCTGTTCTCGTACAGCTCCGACCGGGCGGCGAAGATCGGGTCGCTGGGCACGGCGAACGGCAGGCGCACGATGACCAGCACACTCAGGTCGTCGCCGGGGATGTCCACCCCTTCCCAGAATGAGCGCGTGCCGAGCAACACCGCCCGCTCTGTGCGCACGAAGCCGTCGAGCAATGCCTGGCGACTGGTGCCGTCGCTTTGGTCGAAGACGGTGATGTGGCCCAGCGCCAGCCGGGGAGCGATGGCCTGTGCCGTCTGGCGAAGCTGGGCGTAGCTGGTGAACAGGCCAAGCATCCGCCCGCCGGTCGCCGCCGCCAGCTCGATCAGCCCGCGCTCGACCGCGCGCTGGTACTCGTCGCGCCGAGTCGTTGGGTCGGGCATGTCGGTAGGAATATAGACGAGTGTGGATTTCTCGTAATCGAATGGCGAGCCGACCACTGCCGTATCCACATGGCTCGCCCCCAGCCGGTCGCACACATACTCGAACGTGCCGCCGGTGCGCAGCGTGGCACTGGTCAGGATCACCACGTCCTGCGTGTTCCAGATATACTGCTCCAGCAGCGGCCCAACATGCAGCGGCGCGGCGTGCACCGACAGGCGCATCCCGTCCTGATCCACCTGCGCCCAGTAGACCGTGTTCTCCTGCGGGCGCGCCGAAAAAGCGTCAAGCTGGACGTGAATCTCCTCCAGGTGACGCGCCGCCGCCTGCACGCTGGACAGCAGATCGTCGTAGTTGAGCACGTCGAACTGCTCAAGGTCGGCCAGGCCGCGCGCCAGCTTGCCCATCGCGCTGGAGATGCCCAGCGTGAACTGGGCGAGCGTGTCCCATGCGCCCTCAACCTGCGCCCAGTTTGGCTGGTGGCGCAGCGCCGGCGTGATGCGCACCTGGTTCGAGTATTCGCCAGGGCGCAGCGCGCCAGTGGACTCCAGGAAGCGGCGCAGCGTCTCGAAGTAACGCTCGACATGGTGGCCCATGTCGCTCAGTGCAGTGGCGACGATCTTGACGTACTCCTCGATCTGGGTGAAGTACCTGGGGGGCACGCTGCCGCGCGTGCCGCGAATGACATCGCCCAGCAGCCCCTTGTGCGCGTCGCCCAGGTCTTCCAGGCGGCGCTGCAGCGTCGCCTGGGTGATCTGGAACGACAGGCCGTTGGTGGTGGCGTCTTCCAGGTGATGCGCCTCGTCCACGATCAGGTGGTGATATTCGGGCAGCACGCGGTTGCCGATCTGCACGTCGGCCAGCAGCAGCGCGTGGTTGACGATGAGCACGTGTGCCGACTCCGCCTGACGCCGCGCCTTGTAGAACGGGCACGCGCCGCCCATCTGCTCGCCGCAGCGTTCGAGCGTGCAGCCCTCGTCCTCCGCGCTCAGGCGCGACCAGATAACCGCCTCCTCGTAGCCGCGCAGCGAGATCTCGCCCCGGTCGCCCGTCTCCGAGTCCAGCAGCCAGACGAGCACCTTCGCCAGCAGGCGTAGCTCGGCCACCGAAGTCGGCCCCCGGCGGCGCAGCGTCGCCAGCCGGCGCGGGCACAGGTAGTTGCCGCGCCCCTTGACCAGCGCCGCCTCGAAGGGAATGCCCAACGCCTGGCGCAGCATGGGCAGGTCGCGGCTGAGCAGTTGATCCTGCAAATTGATCGTGGCCGTGCTGATCACCACGCGCTCGTTGTTCTGCGTCGCCCAGGCGATGGCCGGGATCAGGTAGGCCATGCTCTTGCCGACACCGGTAGGCGCTTCGACCATGAGGTGCCTGCCGTCGTTGAAGGCTTCTGCCACGCGGCGCAGCATGTCCACCTGCTGAGGCCGGTGCTCGTAATTGGGGAAGGCCGCGGCCATGTCGCCGCCCGCCTCGATCATCCCCGCCAACCGATCCACGTCCAGCGGACGGCGCTCGGAGTTCGGGCGCAGGGGCCGCCAGGGAGCGCGATCCGGTGTGAACAGGTCATCAGCGCGTATGGTCGCGCGGCGGGCGGGCGCGTCGGTCAAGGCGGTGCGGCTCCGCTCAGCCAGCGCAGCCAGAAAGACCGGCTTGGCCGACCATTCCAACTCGCGCGCGGCCTCAGCGATCTCGCGCAGCGTGTCCAGCGGCAGCTTCAGCACGCGCTGCCATAATTCCCAATACAGCCGGCCGGTCGCCACGGCGTCGGCCAGTGCGCGGTGCGCGTTCTCCAGGTCGAGGCCAAGCTGCCCGGCCAGGCTGTTGAGGTTGTAGCGCGGGGCGGTAGGCAGCAGCACTGACGCCAGGTCGTAGGTGTCCAGGGCCAAATTGCCGGTCGCCACATCGAAGCGCGCCAGGAAGCCCAGATCAAACTCCGCATTGTGGGCGACGACGGGATGCGCGCCGATGAAGCGCCGCAGGTCGGGCAGCACTTCGCGCACCGTCGGGCAGCCGATCAGGTCGTCGCTGCGAATGCCGGTGATGGCCGTCACCCGCTCCGGGATGCTGCGTCCGGGGTTGATCAGCGTCTCGAACGTCTCTAGCAGTTCGCCATCGCGGAACTTGGCCGCGCCAATCTCGATAATGTCGTCTTCGTACTGGTTGAGTCCGGTCGTTTCCAGGTCGAGGGCGACGATGACCTCGCGCATAAAGTGGCTCCGTTCTAGGCGGCTCTGTGCCGCAGCGGAGCTATTGTAGCACATTTGCGCGCAGGTTTGACGGGCGCGTTCAACGTTGGGAACGAGATTCTCTGAACCGCAAAGGCGCAGAAAGAACAAGACTTCCGAAGTCTTCGAAGACTTCGGACTGCCTTTCTTGCTCTTCTCTGTGCTCTCTGCGTCTGTGCGGTGGGGTCTTGCCTTGTGCGCCTGCAGCGCAGGCGTGCGCAACCCAGTTCAGAGTATAATGGCGCTATGAACCTCTGGGACTGACCACATAGGGGAACGGGAGCGCAACGGAGATGAGCACGAGCGGGCGCACGGGGAGATTCATCCGCGGCAAGGCCATCGTGGTGATGCTCGCCCTCCTGGTCGTGGCGCTGGCAGCCTGCGCCGACTCGTCGCCCGCCCCTTCGCCGACCCCGCCCCCGCCGACGATCCCGCTCGTGATCACGCGCATCGTCACGCCCGCGCCCACCCCAACGCCCCTGCCCCCGCCGACGCCCGCTTACGACCTGTCGAGCGTGGAAGGCCGCTGGCACCTGCGCGCCGACATCACCATCAGCGGCGGCAGCCTGATCGCAGAACTGCGCTATTCCGGCTCCGCCAGCCTCACCGTGAGCGGCGACGGCAGCGCCAGCGGGACAGGTGCTTTCACCCCGGCGATCAGCAGCCCGCCCTGCG
>CAYNHD010000068.1:0-12593 GCA_964396775.1 uncultured Thermoflexus sp.
CTCAGCGGTGATCTTTTGCCCCCAAGATGAGAACGCCCCCGGAGCCAATTGGTTCATCCGGGGCGCGCGCAGTCTCCCCGCGCGCCCTAGCCGCCCAGCCCCAGCCGCTCAGGACAGGTATAGACGCGCATGTTGCCCAGGCGCAGGTACCCCACCACGCAGATGTTCCAGGCGGCGGCCATCTGCACGGAGATGCTCGTCGGGGCCGTCCGGCTGGCGACCAGCGGCACGCCCATTCGCCGCGCCTTGAGCAGCATCTCCGAGCTGATGCGCCCACTGGTGACCAGCATCCGGTCGCGCGGATCAACCCCGGCCAGCAGCGCCTTGCCCATCAGTTTGTCAATCGTGTTGTGCCGTCCCACGTCTTCTGCCGTGAAGAGCACGGAGTCTTCGTCTGCCAGGACGGAGGTATGAATGCCGCGCACCTGCCGGTACAGCCGGGCCGTTGCGTTGAGATCGCGCATCCGGTCGAGAAGCGTCTGCGGCGTTGTCGTGAACGCCGTTTCCAGCGGAGGATGATCCTCGGTGATGGACTGGAAGGTGATCCCGCTGCCACAGCCAGAGGTCAGCGTGAGGCGGCGCGGCGCGGTGAAGTCGCCCGTGCGCAGAAACACATCCACCGTCGTCCCACTCACGTTGCGCTGCACCAGACCCACGTCGGCATAGGACTGGATCACACCCTCATTGAACAGGAAACCCAGCACCAGCGCCTCTTGCTCCACCGGGCTGCACATGAGCGTCGCCAGCTCGCGCCCGTTGACGTACAGCCCCAGGTGAATCTCCTGCGGCACGCCGCCCGCCACAAGCTCGGCGCTCTCGCCGGACACAGACCAGTAGGCCGCTGGCAGCGCCCCAGGCTCGTAGATGGCATCGGTAGGGGGAATGGCTGTCACCAGGTGTCTCCGCGCTGGCGCCGGCATGGCCGCGCGCGCACTGATTGTCATCTCAGCCGGACTTGCGCCGGTTCTTCTTGAGGAAGCGCGTGTTCTCCCAAATCTGCTCCAGCGTCCAGCCCTGCTCCAGCCCGAACTCGATCTTGGGTTTCAGCGCCCCGGTCGGGCAGACGCTGATGCACTGCCCGCAGAACACGCACGACGACTCCGGCATGGGTACGCCGAAGCCGGTAGATACGTGCGTCTCGAATCCCCGGTGATCCAGCGTCAGGGCGTAGGTGTACTGGGCGTCCTCGGCACAGACCTGCACACAGCGCCAGCACAGCACGCACTGGCTGTAATCGCGCACGTAGAAGGGGTTGTCATCAATGAGCGCGTGATCGCGCTTTTCCGCCGCCGGGAACCGGTCAGGCTGCGCCCCGTAGTCGTCCAGCAGCGCCTGGATTGCCAGTGCTTCGGCCAGGTTCACCGCCGAGTTGAGCATTTCCAGGATGGTGCGCCGGCTGCGCTCCACGCGCTCGTTGCGCGTCTCAACCACCATTCCCGCCCGGCACAGGACGATACATGCCGGCTGCAAGAGCCGTCCCCCGTCCACATCCACCACGCAGACACGGCACAGCCCGTTGGCCGTCGTCGCCTCGTGGTAGCAGATGACCGGCACATCAATACCCACCGACCGGGCCGCCTCCAGGATGGTTGTGCCCGCCGCAACCGTCACCTGCTGGCCGTCAATCGTCAGCGTGATCATCTCACTGGCATCGCTCATCATCTGCCCCTTTGCGCTCGCTGCACCCTGGACCATACCGCGTCACGATTCCGCCCCGAACAGCGCCGGCCACTTGCGCAGCGCGCTCAGCACCGCCGCCGCCGCCGTCTGTCCCAGCCCGCACAACGAGGCCTCGCTCATCGTCAGGCCGATGTCGCGCAGCCGTTCGGCATCGCCGGGCAGCGGCTGTGCCAGCCGGTCGAGGATTTCCATCTGTCGCCGCGTCCCAAGCTGGCAGGGGAAACACTTGCCGCAGCTTTCGTGAGCAAAGAAATGCCCCAGCCGCCGCAACACGTCGCGCAGGTCCACTTCGGTGTTGAAGACCATCACCGCCCCGGAACCTAGCGTCGTCCCCGCCGCCTGCAAAGCCTCATAGGTGAGCGGCACGTCAATCTCGTCCGCACGGAGGAACGTCCCCGCCGCGCCACCCATCAGCACCGCCTGCGGCTCGCCGACAAAGCCCGCGCAGTGCCCCTCCAGCAATTCGCGCAACGTCCGCCCGAAGGGAATCTCGTACACACCCGGACGCCGGACGTGCCCGCTCACCGAGACGAGCTTGGTGCCCGTGCTCTTTTCCGTGCCCCACTGCCGGAACCACCCTGCCCCGTTGCGAACGATGGCGGGCACGGCGCACAGTGTTTCGACGTTGTTGATGGACGTGGGCCGGTTGAAGAGGCCATGCGTCGTCGGGTACGGCGGTTTGATGCGCGGAAAGCCGCGCTTGCCCTCAATCGCTTCAAAGAGAGCTGTCTCTTCTCCGCAGATGTACGCCCCTCCCCCGCGCCGCACTTCAACCGAGCAGGAGAAGTCCGTGCCCATGATCCGCTCGCCGAGCAGCCCCGCGCTCTGCGCCTCGCGGATGGCCGCTTCCAAGATAGTCGCAGCTTCCGGGTACTCGCCGCGAATGAACACAAACGCATGGCGCGCCTGGATCGCGTAGGCGCACAGCAACAGCCCTTCCAGCAGCAGATGAGGCCGGTGCTCCAGCAGGACGCGATCCTTGAACGTGCCCGGCTCGCTCTCGTCAGCGTTGCAGACGGCGTAATGGGGTTGGGCCGTCGCGCCGCGCGTGAAGCGCCACTTCATGCCGGTCGGGAACCCTGCCCCGCCGCGCCCGACCAGGCCGGACGCCTCCACTTCCGCGCTGACCTGTTCCGGCGTCAGGGTGAGGAGCGCCTGCCGCAATGCCGCGTAGTCGCCGTATTGCGCCAGCGATTCCGTGTGGTCTGGCACCGCGCCAGCGAGAAGGACCTGGCGTTCGCCGTCCACGACCGCTGCCCGCGCCGGACGCTGGCCGTTGAGCAGCGCCGCTACGTCGGTCACGGGAGCGTGCGAATACTCGCCCTCGCCCCGCCGGCAGACGAGCGCCGCCGGCGCGTGCTCGCACAGGCCCAGGCATGTGCTGCGCTTGATGGTGTAACGCCCGTCGGGGGTCGTTACGCCGGGCTGCACGCCCAGTCGTGCGCATAGCCCGTCCAGAACTGCATCGGCCCCCGCCAGCCCGCAGGACGGGTCAGTGCACAGGTGAATGACCGTCTCGCCCTCCGGCTCGTCGGAGAAGAGCGCGTAGAAGCCGATCACGCCGTAGATTTCCGCAATCGGGACGCGCAACGTGCGCGAGATGCTCAGCGCCGTCTCCGCGTCAACGAAGCCTGCCTCCCGCTGCACGTCCCACAGCACGGGCAACAGCGCGTCGCGCCTGCGCCCGGCGTAGCGAGCCACAATTTCGTCCAGGCGTGTACGTGTCATCTCGGCCATTGCGGAGCCTTTCTGGAGCGGCGGGACGCCAGGAGTCGGCTGTGCGCCCGTAAGTAGACTATAATCAACGCAATAATGCAAACAGATACCTGACAAAATAGCGCCCACTGGAGTTGATTACGATGCAACCTGCCGCGCCTCTCGCACCCGACCGCATCGTCCGCACCACCTGCCCCTACTGCGGCGTGGGCTGCCAGATGGAATTATATCTCAAAGACCGCGTAATCTACCGCGTCGGCGCGCCGTTCGACGCTGCACCCAATTATGGCAAGCTGTGCGTCAAGGGGCGCTTCGGCACGGACTTCACCATGCACCCCCGCCGGCTGACCACGCCCCTGATCCGGGTCGGCGCGCCCGGTGAATTCCGCCCCGCCACCTGGGACGAGGCGCTGACCCTGGTCAGCGAGCGCCTGGCGCGCATCGTCCGCGACAGCGGCGGCGACAGCATCGCCACTTACGCCTCGGCCAAAGCCACCAACGAGGATAACTACGCTTTCCAGAAGTGGGTGCGCGCCGTGCTCAAGACCAACAACATTGACCACTGCGCCCGGCTCTGCCACGCGGGGAGCGTCACCGGCCTGCAACTGGCCATCGGCTCCAGCGCCATGAGCAACAGTATCGCCGAGATGGAACACCTGGACACGTTCATCATCACCGGCAGCAACACCAGCGAAACCCACCCGGTGATCAGCCTCTTCCTCAAGCGCGCTGTCCGCCAGAACGGTGCCCGGTTGATCGTCATTGACCCGCGCCAGATCGAGATGACGGATTTCGCCACCTTGTGGCTGCGCCAGAAACCGGGCACCGATGTGGCCGTCTTCCAGGCGATGGCCCACGTCATCGTGGCCGAGGAGCTGTACAACGAGGCGTTCATCAACCAGCGCACCGAGGGTTTCGCCGAGTACGCGCGCTCGTTGGCCGCGTTCACGCCGCAGTGGGCGGAGAGCGTCAGCGGCGTCCCGGCGGACGACATCCGCGCCGCCGCGCGCATGTATGCCTCAGCGCAAAGCGCGGCCATTTACTGGGGCATGGGCATCTCGCAGAGCACGCACGGCACCGACAACGCCCTCACCCTGACCAATCTCGCCCTGCTGACCGGGCACATCGGCAGGCCCGGCACCGGCCTCAACCCGCTGCGCGGGCAGAACAACGTGCAGGGCTGCTCGGACAGCGGCGGCCTGCCCAACGTCTTCACCGCCTACCAGCGCGTGGACGACGACGCGATCCGCGCCCGTTTCGAGCGCGCCTGGCAGACGGCGCTCCCGCCGCGCCCCGGCCTCACTGTGACCGAGATGGTGGACGGTGCGCTGCTGGGCAAAGTGCGCGCGATGGTCGTCATGGGCGAGAATCCACTGATGAGCGAGCCGAACCTCGCCCACGCCCGCCACGCGCTGGAGGCGCTCGATTTTCTGGTCTGCATAGACATCTTCCCGAACGAGACCAGTGAGCACGCGCATGTGATCCTGCCGGCGGCCAGCTTTGCCGAGAAGGACGGCACCTTCACCAACAGCGACCGGCGCGTGCAGCGCGTGCGCCAGGCGTTGCCGCTCACGGGAGACTCGCGCCTGGACTGGCAGATCGTCTGCGAGCTGGCCCGCCGCATGGAACAACTGCTCGGCGTGACGACCAGCGCGGGCTTCGACTACCACAGCGCCGAGGACATCTGGGAGGAGATGCGCCAGGTGACGCCCGATTTCTACGGCATCACCTACGAGCGCCTGGAGCGCGAAGGCGGCGTGCACTGGCCGTGTCCGTCGCTCGATCATCCCGGCACGCCCATCCTCTTCGCCGACGATTTCCCGCGCGGCAAGGGCAAGTTCTGGGCGCTCGACTTCGGCACGGAGAGCGAGCTACCCGACGACGAATACCCCTTCCACCTGACGACGGGCCGCGTGCTCTATCACTGGCACGGCGGCACGCTCACACGGCAGTCACGGCTGGATGACATCTTCCCTGAAGCCGTGCTCGAAGTCCACCCCGACGACGCTGCCGCGCTTGGCCTCGTCTCTGGCGACTGGGTTGAGGTCACATCGCGGCGGGGCAGCATCACCTGCCGGGCGCTGGTCACCGGGCGCTCTCCCCAGGGAACGGTCTTCCTGCCGTTTCACTTCGCCGAGGCTGCGGCCAACAAGCTGACCCTCAACAAGATTGACCCGCGCGCCAAGATTCCCGACTTCAAGATGGCGGCGGTCACGCTGCGCAAGACCGACCCGCCCGGCGACCGCCCCGGCGCGGACGAGGCGCTGACCGATCGCGGCGCGATCAAAGACCCGCTCGAACACATCCATTGACACACCCGGTACCGCGTTACGGCCTGGCAAAGCATCACCGCTGAGACGCAGAGCGCGCGGAGAAGAGCAGAGAGCTTCAATAGTTCTCCTCAAAGTTCTTCTCAGCGTCCTCTGCGCCTCTGCGGTTCCAGCAATCTCGCCTCCCCAGCCCGGCTGCATCCCAGGCGGATGCGTGCAAAACCTGTCAGGTAGGGCGCTGCTTTGCTGTGCCCCCGTAGGGGCGTATTGCAGTACGCCCCTACGGGACCTCACCTCTCTGGGTGTCAAGCGAGTCACTGCCAACCTTTGCACACCCCCTCCCAGGCCCCGATCCGATTTGCGCGTTCAGATCGGGGTTGCTAAACTCGCAAGGTTGGCTTGCGCGAAGATCGAGTCCCAGGGGGCGGGGATGAAACGCGGATACCGGCTGGGCGTCTTGCTGGCTGCCGTATGTCTGTGGGCGGCAGCACCCGCAGGCGTAGCAGCCCAGACGCCCGACGACCAGATACTCAGCGTGATCACCTTCCCGGCGGACGGCGCGCAGTTATTCGGGCTGGTCAACATCCTGGGCAGTGCCGCGCACCCGACGGGATTCGCCCGCTACGCTCTGGAATACGACGACCTGAGCGATCCCAATGTGCTGTGGCTGCTGGTGCAGCCGCCCGTGCAGCAACAGGTGCACGATGGCGTGCTGGGCACCTGGGACACGAACCTCGTGCCCGATGGCTTCTACCGGCTGCGGTTGCGCGTGTTCTTGGATGATGAGCGCACCGGCGAGTACATCGTATCGAACCTGCGCGTCGCCAACAGCCTGCCGACGCCCGTCCCTACCCTGCCGGTTGTCAACGTGGCACCGGTCAGCCCGGTGCCCTCGCCTGGCCCGTCGCCCACGTCGCCGGTCTTCCAGCCGCCCGGCAATACCCCGGCGTCCGGCGAAGGGCCAGGCTCCAGCCAGCCGCCAGCGCCCGGCTCATGGGGAGGCGCTGGCTCGTCAGGTGAGGAGCGGACAACTACGCGCGTCAACACAGGGCGTATCGGCAATGCCTTCTGCACGGGATTCTATCTGGCTGTTGTGGGATTTGTGCTCATGCTTGGCTACGTCTTGCTGCGCCGCCGTGCCCGCACGTTCCCCCAGGCGACAGACTGGCAGCCGCCGGATCGTTGGCAAGACAGCGCGTGACCCAGGCCAGGGATAATCAACGAACAGTGTTTCTGAAGTCAGGGCAGATGTCTGGCATGTTTCTCGTCGTGGGACTGGGCAATCCTGGCCGGGAGTACGCGAACACCCGGCACAACATCGGCTTCCGCTGCGTGGACGCGCTGGCGGCGCGCCATAACCTCGCCTTCGAGGACAAGAAGAAGTCGAAGGCAAAAATCGCGCTGGGAAGCATCCAGGGCCAGCGCGTGCTGTTGGCCAAGCCGCAAACGTATATGAACCTCAGCGGCAGCGCCGTGCAGGGTCTGGCGGCGTTCTACCAGATCCCGCCTGCCCAGATGATGGTCATCTTCGACGACCTCGACCTGCCCGTAGGCACGCTGCGCATCCGCCCGAAGGGTGGCTCCGGCGGGCACAAAGGCGTCACCGACATCATCCAGCGGCTGGGCACGCAGGGCTTCTCGCGCATTCGCGTCGGCATTGGCCGCCCGGATACGCCGGTTGACCCCGCCAGCTATGTCCTGCAGCCCTTCGAGGGGTCGGACGAAGTGGAGATCGCGGAGGCCGTCGAGCGCGTGATCCTGGCCGTTGAGACCTGGCTGACCGACGGCATTGACCTGGCAATGAACCGCTACAACGGCTCGCCCGAAGAGATCGCTCAACGCGCTGCCAGACCAGCTACGCCCGCCGCGTCCACATCTCCGGCTGATGACGTGGACCATGACTCCTGAGATACCGAGCCAGCACGCCAGCGAGCGCAGCCCACTGAGCCTGACCGGTCTGCTCGGCCATCTGCGCCAGACCCGCACCTACCAGGCGGTGCTCGCCGGGCTGCGCGCCGGGCAGCCCGTGCCCGATCAACACTTGCTGCGCGCGGCGCGGCCCTTCGTCGTCGCGGGCCTCGCCCAGGACGTG
Source organism: uncultured Thermoflexus sp. (assembly GCA_964396775.1). GTDB lineage: Bacteria > Chloroflexota > Anaerolineae > Aggregatilineales > Aggregatilineaceae > UBA2029. Next base: position 7,759 of record CAYNHD010000068.1, read on the forward strand.
CAGCGCCCTACCGTGATCCTCACCGGGCGCGTAGACCGCGCGCACAACCTGGCCGAGCAGCTTCCCGTCTGGTCGTCCGACCTGCCCATCCTGCGCTACGCCGAACCCTCGTCGCTCTTCTACGAGCGCGCCCCCTGGACAACGCGCACCATCCAGACCCGCCTGCAAACACTGGCTGCGCTCATCAAACCCATCGGGCAGCGCGGCGACGAACCTCCGCCGCCCATCGTCATCACCTCGGCTCATGCCCTGCTGCAAAAGACTCTGCCGGTGCGCGAGTTCCACGCCGGAACCCGCGTCTTGCGCGCGGGTGCCGAGAGCCAGCCGGAAGCCCTGCTGCGCACCTGGCTCCAGTTCGGCTACACGCCCGCCACCGTCGTGGTCGAGCCGGGCACGTTCAGCCGCCGGGGCGGAATCATAGACATCTTTCCCATGTCGGCGGCGCTGCCCGTGCGCATCGAGTTCTTCGGCGACGAGATCGAGAGCCTGCGCACCTTCAACCCGCAGACACAACGCTCCGCCGAGAGCATCGCCCAGGTGCCGATCATCCCGGCCCGCGAAGCCCTGCCGCGCTACGCGCCCCGCGTCGCCGGGCAGTTGGCGGCCTGGTTCGCTGCCCAACCCGAAGCGAGCGCCGACGCTGCCTCGGCGCGCCCAGACCGTGAACTGCTGGCCGATGGCGTCGCCTTCCCACACCTGGAGTTCTACGCGCCGTATCTCTACAGCCAGCCAGCAAGCCTTTTCGACTACCTTCCCGACAACGCCCTGATTCTCGTGGACGACTGGGGCGAGCTAGAGGACAGTGTGAACGAACTGGAGGAGCAGGCCGTCGCCACGCGCTATGACCGCGAGCGTGCCGGGCAGCTTCCCCCGGACTGCCCGCTGCCCTACCTCACCTGGGCCGAGATTCAGGACGAACTGTCCACCCGCCAGGTGCTCCACCTGGGCGCGCCCGCCGAAGCGTTGCCCGGCGACTCGCCGGCTCTCGGCGACAGTTTCGCGCCCGGCCAGCGATACGGCGGCCAACTGCGCAACGTGCTGGAGGACATCGCCCGCGCGCTGGATCGGAGCGAGCAGGTCATCGTCGTGACTCAGCAGGCGCAGCGCGTCGCTGAGCTATGGGGCGAGCAGCACGATTACACCCCGCCCAAGAGCCACATCACCGCCGCGGACTCGTTCCCATCGCTGGCCTTCGTCGAGGGCACGCTCGCCGAGGGCTGGACGCTGACGGGCGGAGAGAGGCGGTTGCTGCTCCTCAGCGACGCCGAGATCTTCGGCTGGCGCCGCCCAGAGCCGCGTCGCCGCAAGCAGCCGCGCGCCCTGCCCCCCGAAGCCAGCTTCGCCGATCTCGCTGTGGGCGATTACGTCGTGCATGTCGAGCACGGCATAGGGCGCTTCGCCGGCCTGCAGAAGCGGGTGATGGACGCAAGCGAGCGTGAATACCTGGTGCTCGAATACGCGGGCAGCGACCTCCTCTACGTGCCCATCCACCAGGCCGACCGCATCTCGCGCTACGTCGGCGCGGACGACCGCCCGCCCGCGCTCAACCGCCTGGGCACGCAGGACTGGCACCGCACAAAGGAGGGCGCGCGCCGCGCCGTCGAGGAAGTCGCGCGCGAGCTGCTGGAACTCTACGCTGCCCGTTCGCAGGTGCAGGGGCACGCCTTCAGCCCGGATACGCCCTGGCAACACGAGCTAGAGGCGTCGTTCCCCTACGTGGAGACGGACGACCAACTGCGCGCGCTCGCCGAAGTCAAGACGGACATGGAGCGCCCGCAGCCGATGGATCGCCTGATCTGCGGCGACGTGGGCTATGGCAAGACGGAAGTCGCGCTCAGGGCGGCCTTCAAAGCGGTGATGGACGGCAGACAGGTGGCCCTGCTCGTCCCGACGACCGTGCTCGCCCAGCAGCACCTCACCACGTTCTCGCGCCGCCTGCTACCCTTCCCGGTCAACGTGGAGATGCTCTCGCGCTTCCGCAGCCCCGCCGAACAGCGCCAGATTCTCTACGCGCTGGCTCAGGGCCAGGTGGATATTATCATCGGGACGCACCGCCTGCTTCAGCCGGATGTGGGATTCAAAGACCTGGGCCTGCTGATCATTGACGAGGAACAACGCTTCGGCGTCACCCACAAGGAGCACCTCAAGAGCCTGCGCACCGAGGTGGATGTGCTGACGCTCACCGCGACGCCCATCCCGCGCACGCTGTACATGAGCCTGGCCGGCATTCGCGACATCAGCATGATCCAGACCCCGCCAGAGGAACGGCTGCCCATCGTCACCCACGTGGGGAACTACAACCCAAAGCTGGTTCGCCAGGCCATCCTGCGCGAGCTAGATCGCGGCGGGCAGGTGTACTTCGTGCACAACCGCGTCCAGACCATTGACACCATCGCCGCCCGCCTGCGCGACCTGGTGCCGGAGGCCGAGATCGTCGTCGGGCACGGCCAGATGGACGAGCAGCGCCTGGAAGTGGTGATGAACGCCTTCGCGCGCGGGGACTTCGACGTGTTGGTGTCCACGTCCATCATCGAGAGCGGCCTGGACATCCCCAACGCCAACACGCTGATCGTGGATCGCGCCGACTGGTTCGGCCTGGCCCAGCTTTACCAGCTACGCGGGCGGGTTGGGCGCGGCGCGCACCAGGCTTACGCCTACTTCTTCCACCCGCGCACCAGCCGCCTGACGCCCGATGCCCGCGCGCGCCTGGAGACGATCAGCGAGCAGACCGAACTGGGCGCGGGCATGTCCATCGCCATGCGCGACCTGGAGATACGCGGCGCGGGCGATCTGCTGGGCACGCGGCAGAGCGGCCACATCGCTGCTGTGGGATTCCACCTCTATACCCAACTGCTGGCCCAGGCCGTGCGCCATCTCCGGGGCGAGAGTCCCCCGCCCCAACTGCCCATCGCCACGTCCACCGTGACCATTGACCTGCCCATTCCCGCCTATATCCCCACGACGTTTGTGGACGATCCCGCCTTGCGCATCCAGCTCTACCGGCGCATGGCCGAGATTGACCGCCTGCGCGCCGTTGACGAGATGCGCGATGAGCTGATGGATCGCTTCGGCCCGCTGCCTCGCGCCGTCAATGGCTTGCTGTTCCAGATACAGATCAAGCTGCTCGCTCAACAGGCAGACGCGACGGCCATTTCCAGCGAGAACGGGCAGATTGGGATTCGCCTGCCCTACCTGGCCACCATTGACCGCGCCGCCCTGCAAGAGAGCCTCGGCGCTGATACGCGCGTCAGTCGGGTGGCGGTGTGGCTCCCCTACGAATCGCAGGAAGATAGCGTCTGGCAGGCGCGGCTGCTGCAAGTTCTGGAGCGTCTGGCCGAGTTCGCCCGGCAGCCCGCGTGAAATCCCACCTATCCCACATATCCCGCACTCTGTGGGATAACCAGGCCAGGGCACACGGGGCAACCGAGCGACGCACCCAATATCCCGCCCGGTGTGGGCGCGTGCAAAGGTTGTCGGTGACTCGCTTAACGCTGAGCGGGATGGGAACCCGTAGGGGCTATTGCAATACGCCCCTACGATGGGTCTTGCACGCATCCTCCGGTGTGGGATAACCACGCGCGTGAGTTCCAGCAGCGGTACACTGCGCGCAGAATCCCACATATCCCACGCTGTGTGGGATAGTGTTTGGGATAATGTGGGATAGGTGGGATACGGTGTGGGTAATGCGGGATATGTGGGAAAACCTGTGGGATTACGCCGACCACTCAGCGTTGATGCCCAGTGCCCCAGGCCCCACATGCACGCCCAACACCGCCGTTGCATACGAGACGTAGACCTCGCCAGGGTTGTAACGCGCCACAGCCGCATCGCGCAGCGCCAGCGCCTCGTCTATCACGTCTCCGTGAATGATCCCCAGCCGCACGATAGGCCGCTCGCCCGCGATCTGCCCAATGTGCGTCAGGATGTATTCGATGGCCCGCTTGCGCGTGCGCACTTTGTCCACCGGGTGAACGACTCCGTCGCGCAGCTCAAGCACGGGCTTGATATTCAGCGCCGTCCCCAGCAGACGGCTGGCACCGCCAATTCTGCCGCCCTTGTGCAGGTAGTCGAGGCTTTCGACGATGAACAGCAGGTGCGTGCGCGCCGCCGTTTCCCGCAGCGTCTCCGCGACAACCTCTGCGCTCTGCCCGGCGTCACGCGCCCGCGCCGCCGCCAACACCGTGAAGCCGAGCGCCCATGAAGTCTGCCGGGTGTCTACCACGTGCACAGGGAAATCCACCATCTCGCGCGCCTGCATCGCGGAGGCATAGGTGCCGCTGATGCCGCTGGAGACCACGCCGCAGACCACCTCCTCGGCGTTCTCCGCCTCCCGCGCGCGTCGGTACAGGTTGGCGAAGTCCTGCGGCGAAACCTGCGAGGTCTTGGGTAGGTCGCGCGCCACAGCCAGGCGGCGGAAGAGTTCCGGCTCCGTGATGTCAATCCCGTCGCGGTAACTCTCCTCACCCCACAGGACATAGAGGGGTGCCACATAGATATGGCGCTCAGCAGCGAGGTCGGGAGGAATATTGCACGTGCTGTCTGTCACAAGACCGACTGGCGAACTCATGGGCTTTGATCCTCCTTGTGAATGTCTATTCCTGCTAGTGCATGTTGGCGGAAGTCCACCAGTGGCTGTTCGATGGTTTACCCCACCCTAAATCCCTCCCCGCCAGCAGGGAGGGACTTGAGTCTGCTCCCCCTTTCTCCGCTGGCGGGGAAAGGGGGCTGGGGGGATAGGGGTCAATCAGGCCAAACCGCGCGCCTATTTCCGCCCTGATGTACTAGGTTCTGTTGACATTTAATGCAAGAGGCGGAAAATAGCGCCTCATGACAAC
>CAYNHD010000069.1:0-12584 GCA_964396775.1 uncultured Thermoflexus sp.
CCACAGGGTGGGGTCAATGCGCCGCACATGGCGTTGCACGCTTCCCGCTGTGCCGGGCGCGTGGAGTTCATAACACGCTCTAGGAGTCAGGGGGCTCCTCCAATGACTGGGCGACCTGCTCGATGACCCAGCGCAGATTGCGGTTGCGCACCGCTTCCAGCGCCGATCCGCAGGCGAACTGCGCCGTGGAGGGATTGCCGGCGGCGCGCGTGGCGACCAGCAGCCAGGCCAGCGCCCGCGCGTCGTCGTCGGCATCGTCGGTACTGAGTTCTGCCTCGCGGCGCTCTAATTCCTCGAACAGAGTCTGGATGGTCGCCTCGCTGTCCTGGGGCTGGTTAAGCTGGTCGTGGGCGTAGGCGATCAGCGCGTAGATGAAGGCCAGGTCTTTGAGGGCCGGGTTTTCGCGGCGCTTGAGCAGCGCCAGCGACTGCTGCGCCGCTTGCAGCGTGCCGCGCCGCCGTTCCAGTTCGTCGAGTGTCTCGCGCAGATCGTCGGAGGCGCGCCGGGCCATGTTCGCGATCATGGTCACCTTCTGGTAGAACTCGGCGGCCTTCTCCAGGTCTCCGGCGGCGCGGTACGTGTCGGCGATGGCCTGCAGCGTGTCGCTGATGCGCTTGTCGCTGCGCGGCACGTAGCTGCCCTCGATGTCCAGCGCCTCGCTGTATGCTTTGATCGCTTCGGCAGTCTCGCCCTGTGCGCCATACAGTGCGCCCAGAATGCGCAGCGCGTCGGCGTAAGCGACCGGTTGCAGGTCGCGATCCATGTAGACCAGCGCCTCGTGGTAGCGGGCGATGGCCCCGCGCAGGTCACCGGAATGCTCGTGCGCGTCGGCGAGCAGTTGCAGCGTCTGGACGATGCGCGCGTTGGCCTGCTGCGGTTGCGCCCGCTCCACTTCCAGCGCGTCGCGCAGCGGCTCGATGGCGTCGGCAGGGCGCTCGGCGGCTAGCAAGGTCTGCCCCAGGGCGCGCAGCGCGGCGGCGGCGTGCACCGAGCGCGGCGGCAGGTGATGCAGCGCCTCGCGGAAGCCCTCTACTGCCTCCGCGTACTGGTGCTGGCTGCGATACGCCTCAGCGATGGCGTGATGCGTCAGCCCGATCTCGACCGGCGACTGGTCGGGCAGCGAAGCCGTCAGTTCCAGCGCCTCCGTCCAGGCGATGCGCGCCTCGTCATAGCGCCCCATCATCGCCAGAGCGCGGCCCAGGTTGCGCAGCGAATTGATACGATCCTGGGCGAAGGGCGGGGCCGGTTGCTGGGCGAGCGCCGCCTGGTAATACTGGATCGCCAGCGGGAAGCGCCGCGCGTCGCGGTGCACGCCGGCCAGCTCGCACAACACCTGGCCCAATTCCTGGCCGGTGCCCAGCTCGCGCGTGGCATCGCGCACCTGCTCGTACAGCGTCACCGCGCTCTGATCGCCCAGCGCCGCCGTGACGCGGGCCAGCAGGTGCAGAATATCGCGCGACTGGCGCGGGGCGTCGGCCCGCTCCAGCACGTTGAGCGCGCGGCGGTACGCCTGGGCCGCTTTGGGTAGCTGGCCCTGCGCCTCGTGCGTCTGGCCCAGCGAGCGCAGCACGTCGGCGGCGTGCGCGGGACTGGCGTCCGGCACGGCGCGCAGGGCGTTGAGCGCGTCCTCGTAGACGGTGATCGCTTCGGCGTAGCGGTTCAGCCCGCCGAGCGTGTGGGCCAGCGTCGTCAGCAGACGGGCGGAGTCGGCGGCCCGCTCCTCACGGTCCAGCAGAGGCAGAGCCGCGCGCAGGCTCTCGACCGCTTCGCCCGGCCTGCCCAGGTCAAGCTGGATGGCGGCGATGGTTTCGCACAGCAGCGCCCGCTCGTGACCGTTTGGCTCGTGTTCCAGCGCCGCCCGCAGATGCTCCAGGGCGCTGTCCGCCTCGCCGATCTGCCAGTAGGCGCGCCCGCTGAGGGCGTGCGCGCAGGCGTAGGTCGCCGCCTCGCTCGGCGCGTCGCGCACGGTCTCGCTCAGCAGCGGTTCCAGGACAAGGATCGCTTCCTCAGGGCGGTCAAGCGCCATATACGCTTCGCCCAGGTCGCGCGTGGCCGCCCAGGCAGCGGGCGTCCCCGGCAGGTGGGCGGCGGTGTCGGCCTGCGCCTGCTCGGCAAGCTCGAGGGCTAGCGCCGGACGCCCCTCGGCCAGCAGCGAGCGCACAGCCAGCCCCAACGCCAGCGCGCGCAGCGCCGGGCGCTCGTCGGCGACTGCTTCGGCGGCGCGCACGGCGAGGGCGCGCGCCCATTCGCTGAGCGACTGCCGGGCGCGGATCGGGCGCTCCATCGCCTGTTGGGTGCGCGCGCGCAAAGCCTGCACGTAGCCAAGCTGACCGAGGTCCGGGCGCTGCTGGCGCGTCAGATGGTCGAGCATCTCCTGCGACACTTCGAGCGCAGCGGGCAATCGCTCCGTCTCGACCAGGACGCGATGCAGGGCAAGCTGGCTGATCAACGTGTCGTCCGGCTGCTCAGCGGGGCGCTTATGGGTCAGCGCCAGGCGGTAATTGGCGATGGCGCGCTCAGTCTGGCCGACGGCGCGGCAGGCTTCGGCCAGGCGGTGTAGCGCCCGCCCGATGCGCCGTTCGTCGCGCTCCGGGGCGCTCTGCGCGTTCTCGACCTCCCCCTGAAAGGCGGCCAGCGCCGCCGCGTAGTCGCCCTCGCGCCACAGGGCGCGGCCCAGCGTGCGATAGGCGTCGGCGCTGTCGGCGGGCGCATCCGCGCGCTGAAGCTGGATCAGCGCCTCGCGGGCGGTGGCAATCGCTGCCTCAGCGTCGCCCGCCGCCAGATGCACGGCGGCCAGCAGGCGCAGCGTCCGCCCGATCTGCAATGCGTCCGGCTCCATCTCGGCGCGGTAAAGGGCCAGCGCGTCGCCCAGGGCGTCACGCGCCGCGTCATACTCACCAGCGCTGGCCAGCGCCGCGCCCAGTCCGCGCAGCGTCTTGGCGCGGGCGCGCGGCGCAATCTCGCCGGACTCTTCAAGCGCGGCGCGGTAGCCGGCGATGGCGGCGGCGACATCCCCGCGCAGGTGATGAATCTGGGCGCGCAGGTGTGCCGAGTCGTGGTCTTCCTGTCCGGCCAGGGCGTCCATCGCCTGGTCGTACTGCCCGGCCAGCAGGTAAATCTCGGCACGGTCGTAGGGCACACTCTCGGCGGCCTGGGCAATCTCGGCGACGGCAGCGGCGTACTCGCCGAGCGCGCGCAGGATCGCCGCGCGCTCGGTGTGCGCTTCTGGCGCTTCGTCAAGCACTTCCAGCGCGTCGCTCAGCCGCCCCAGGTGGCGGTAGGCGCGGGCCAGCCCGCGCCGGATGACACTCAGCGACTCCTCCGCACCAAGCTGGAAAACCATCTCGGCGGCTTCAAGCAGCTTCTCGGCGGCGTCCTCAGTGCGCCCGGCCACGTCCAGCAGCCGTGCCTGGGCGACCAGCGTCTCGGCGATGGCGTGCGCGCTGTCGTGCTCCTGGCGCAGGGTCAGCGCCCGGTTGAGCGCCTCCTCCGCCGCGTAATACGCGCCCTGGTCGGTCAGCTCGATCCCATAGCGCAGCAAGTTGGTGGCCTCGGCCCGTGCGCCGCTCAATTCCGGCGGCTCCTCGTCGCCCGGCGGCAGGCCGGGCACGTACTCGCGCAGGTAGGGGCGCAGCGTCTCGGCCAGCGGCTCGCTGATGTAAACCGGCCCGTGCGCGTTGGCCGCGTGGTAGGCGTGGAGCAAGCCCCCCTGCGCCCGGTAGAGGGCGAGCGGGTTGTCGCTGTGGGCGCGGGCGTAGCGCAAGGCCCAGGCGCGCATCTTCTTGCCGATCTTGCTCTGGGCGGGGTGCTCGTCGTCAGCGGCGGCGGCGCGCGCATAGGCGACGGGGTGCATCACATACAGGTCTGGATCGCGGTGATCGCGCACGACGAAGCCGTACTCGGCCAGCATGGTCATGCCGCGCCGCGCGCTGAGCGCGCTGCCAATGCCCGCAACCGCGCGCAGCCCGTCCAACGGCGCGCCAGCGGGCGGGAACGCAGCAAACGCCTCGAACAGCCGCCGGTAGTCGCGCGGCAGGGCGGCGACCGAGACATCCAGCGCGCGGTTGAGGGTGACGGCGGGTGTGTCTTCGCTCTGGTCTTCCGCAGGGGGGGCGGCGACCGGCTCTGGCTCATCCGGCGCTGCTTCCTCGTCCTCGCTGGATGCCTGCTCGTCCGGCTCGTCCGCTTGAGCATCAGCGTTCAGCCCGTCGCCATGCACCGACAGCAGGCGCTCCAATTCGTCCAGGCTCAGCCCGTCGCGGTGAAGCAGCGTCCCGGCCAGCATCAGCGCGTAGGGGTGATTGCCCAGCGCGCGCGTCACCCGCAGCAGTTGGGGACGCAACCGCCGCGCGTCTTCAAGGCCCGCGTGACGGGCCAGCGCGTCAATGGCAGCCAGGTCGTCCAGGGCGCGCAGCGTGATCACGCCCTCCGGGTCGGGCAGCGGCTCGTCGGGAGTCGGCGCGTCTGGATCGGGCACCTCCGGCACGATCTCGACGGCGGCCAGCACATGCTCGGTGAGGGCCAGCAGCGCCTCCAGGCGGGGATCGCCGTCGGCCAGGTTGTCCACGATGAGCAGGGTGTGCTCGTCCAGGTGAGCGGCCAGCCACCCCCAGCGACGGGTCGGGTCCGGCTCGGTGAGCACGTGCGGCAGGTTGAGCGCCAGGGCGAGCGTCTGGTCGAGGCGATCCGGGTCGTCGAACCACCAGATGCGGCGGAAACGCTGCCGGGTGCGCTCGTGAATGGCGATGGTCGCCAGCAGCGCGGTCTTGCCCGCGCCCGCCTCACCGCGCACCTGCACCGGGCTGCCAGAGAGCAGCGGGCGCAGCACGCGGGCGATCTCGTTGGCGCGCCCTTCAAAGACGCGGGGACGTGGCGGCGGCTTGAGCCGGGCGCGCGCCGCCTCGATGACTGCCGGGACGGGGCGCGGGTACCAGCGCGGCGGCAGCGGCGGCAGCGGCGCTTCGGGGCGCGGCTCCGGCCTGTCCAGGCGGAAGGGAGCCGTGTCGAGTCGTTCCTGGCCCTGCTCGATGGGAATATCGAGCAGCGTCTCGGTGAGGGCGAGGAACTCGTCGGCGCGAAAGCCGGGCAGCGCCGGCGTGAACTCAGGCACGATCAGCGGTGGGCGCGCGTTTGCGGTCATGCCCTGGAATTGTAATTGTCCGGTAAGGGTTACGCAAACGGGAGGAGGGTACAGTCGGCGGGAGCGGTCTCGGCGCGCGTAGGGCAGAACCCTGACGCCCATACGCCACGCGCACGGTATGGGCTGCGCTCTCCTCCGCCCCGTAACACTTCCTTGGCGCTCCCACCCCCACCTTTTTGTGCCCGGCGCGGTATAATCCGCCCCACCATCGCCGAGAGCACCAGGCAGCGCCGACGTAGAGGACACCACTCATGCTCAAAATCGCCGTCTTCGGCTTCTACAGCCCCGACCAATCGCGCCCTGCCGCGACCGACGGCTCTCCCCACCTCTCGCCGGTCACGACCGAGGAGTTCATGCGCACCGTCTGGGCGATGGAGCCGGAGGAGCGTCGTGTAGGCAGTGCGCCGGATGCGCCCTGCTTCGTCAAGCTGACCACGCTGACCACGCAGCCGGTGTACGTGCAGCGGCTCAGCGACGAGATGGCGCACGGCGCGGGCCTGCTGGCCTGCGATGGCTACATCGCCATCGTTGACGCGGTTAAGATTCTGGCTCCCCGCGCCATTCACAACGCGCTGCGCCGCCTGCACGAACAGCACCCTACCGCCGATCTGATCATCGCCGCCGGTCGGCAGCACGAGCCGGACGCCTTCTCGTCCGACGAGATTCGCCAGATGCTTGGCCTCAGCCCGTCGCTGCCGATCATGCCCTACGTGCCGGGCGAGCCGAAGACCGTTCATCGCCTGATCCGGCGCATGGTGCGCTATATGGACAACCCGGATCGCGTTCCGCCACCGATTTTCGCCGGCGAACCGGCCTTCGCCCCGCCGATCCCCAGCCGCGACGACAGCGAGTCAGTTCCTATGTCCCAGGCAACACCCTCGTCCACGCCGCGCATCGAGCGCCTCGATCACGTGGCTATCGCTGTGAGCGATCTGGCGCGGGCGCTGGCCTTTTACCAGGGCTTGCTCGGCTTCCGGCCCCTGGGCCAGATTGACCTGCCCGGCGAAGACCCGCCGCGCACCGTCGCGCACCTGGACACCGGGCGCGGCGTGCTGGCGCTGGTCAGCGGCGCGGAAGGCGCGGGTGCAATGGCGGCGGGGGAAGGGATACGCCCTGGCCCGCTCTACGTCGCGCTGCGCGTGGTCGGGCTGGAGGCCATTGTCGCGCGGCTGGCGCACGCCGGAGTCGTGGTGCGCAGCGCGCCGGTGAGCACGCCCTACGGCGTGCGTGTAGCCGAGGTCGCCGACCCGGACGGCACACCGATCCGCCTGATCGAAGGGGATTTCGTCTATTCGCGGCGCTAGAGCGTGTTATGAACTCTGCGCGCTCGACGCGGCGGGCAACTCGCGATGCCCTGTGATCACCTGAATCCCACCCTGTGGTCCCTCCCCGCCAGCGGGGAGAGACGGACTGCTCCCCTTTCCCTGCTTGCGGGGAAAGGGGCCGGGGGATAGGGGTTGAGAAGTGCATAACACGCTCTAGCGGGACTCACGAGCGGCCTTCGGCGACGAACGACTGACACCTGGCAACCAACAACAATCCCGAAAGGACGCTCACAGAGTTATGACGTACCGCCCCATCCCGAACGGGTACCTCCCGCAGGACTACCACGTGCACACCGAGGCAAGCTGCGACTGCCGGGCGACGATGGCCGAGATGTGCCGCAGCGCCGTGCAGCGCGGCATCGCCGAGATCGCCTTTACCGACCACTTCGACCCCAAGCCCGAAGACCTGTGCTACGGCTACTACCGCCCGGAGCGTTACTTCGCCGCGCTGGAGGCGGCCCGCCGCGAGTTCGCGCCGCAGGGCCTGACCATCCGCGCCGGCGTCGAGTTGGGCGAGTATCACCTGTTCCACACGGACATGGCCCCGGTGCTGGCCGCCTGGCCCTACGATTTCGTGTTGGGCAGCCTGCACTGGGTGGGCGACCAGATCGTGTTCGATGAGGGGTACTTCCGCGCGAACGGCCCCCACGACTCCTTCGCCCGCTACTTCACCGAGCTTGAGCGGCTGGCCCGTTTCGGCGGTTTCGACGTGCTCTCGCACCCGGACGTGGTCAAGCGCGTCGGCTATGGCGCGGTGGGCGGCTTCGACATCCGCCAGTGGGAAGACCTGGTGCGCCCGGTCTGGCGCGCCTGCATCGAGAACGGCATCGGCATCGAGATCAACACGTCGTCGCTGCGCTCCGGCGTCGGTGAGGTGCACCCCGGCCCGGAGTCGCTGCGCTGGTACCGCGAGATGGGCGGCGAGATTCTGACCATCGGCAGCGACAGTCACCGGCCCGGTCATGTGGGCGCGGGGCTGGAGGTGGCTCTGGACGTGGCGCGGGCGGCGGGCTTCACCCGCCTGGCCAGCTTTGAGGGGCGGCGCATCGCCGGCTGGATACCGATTTAGGGAGCGGGAGCGAAGGGCGCTGCTCTGCTACGCCCTGGAGAACGGCCCAGACTTCGGAAGTCTTCGAAGACTTCCGAAGTCTTCTCGCAGGTTTGCCGCGCACCGTAAGGATGCTGCTCTGCTGCGCCCGTCGCAGGGGCGTTCACTTGTCCCGTGTGAGCGTGAAGCCGCTCATGAACTGCTTCTGGAGCAGGATGAAGACGATCACTGGTGGCAGACTGACGATCACCGTGCCCAGCATCAGCGGGCCGAAGCGCAGCGCCCCGCCACCCAGACGCAGCGTGCCGATGCCCGTCTGGATGGTCTGCATGTCCGGGTCGGAGATGATCATGTTCGGCCACAGGTACATGTTCCAGGCATAGATCGTCTGGACCACCGCCAGCGCCCCGATGGTGTTCCAGCTCATTGGCACCAATATCCGAAACAGGAACTGCAACGGGTTCGCTCCGTCAAGCTGGGCCGCTTCTGATAGTTCTGCCGGGATGCTGGCGAAATGCTGGCGAAAGAGGAATGTGCCCGTCGCGCTGGCCGTGAAGGGCACGATCAGCGCATAGTACGTGTTCTGCCAGTCCAGATCGTTGATAAAGCGGAACAGGGCGATGATCAGCACCTCGGTGGGCATCATCAGCGTGATCAGCACGAAGCCGAAGACCAGCCACTTGCCCGGAAAGCGGAAGTAGACGAAGGCCAGGCCGGACAGCAGCGAGAAGACCGTCTTGCCGATGGTGATCCCTGCCGTCATGATCACGCTGTTGATCATGTACGTGTGCAGATGGCGCTCGTAGAAGACCACATTCCAGTTAGACTCCAGGCCGCTGCCCGGCGTGAACTGGTAGCGGAAAACCTCAGCGTTGGTCTGCGTGCTGACGATCAGCGCGTAGAAGAGCGGAATGCCGGACATAAAGCAGGCGACCACCAGAATGAGGTGCGCGTACCAGCGTTTGGGCAGCCACGAGCGCACCGTCTTTTTCCAGGATGAAGCCGGCGTCACGCGGGCAGTCTCTCGGTAAGCAGCAGTCATGGCCTCACACTCCGTAATTGACCTGCCGCCCGCCGGTGCGGAACAGCACAACCGTCATGCCGATGACCGTCAGGAAGAGGACGATGGACTGCGCGGCAGCCTTGCCCATGTCGTTGTTCTGCACGCCCAGTTGGATGACCCGGTACATCATGGTCGTCGTGGACTGGAGAGGCCCGCCGCCGGGTGTCAGGTAGTCAATGGTGGCGTAAGTCTCGAAGAAGGCATACGTCAGATTGGTGACGACCAGGAAGAACGTGATCGGCGAAAGCATGGGCCAGACGATGTGCCAGAAGCGGCGCAGCAATCCCGCGCCGTCAATCGCGCCTGCCTCGATCAGGTCTTTGGGCACGTTTTGTAGCCCGGCAATGTAGAACAGGATGTTGAAGCCCATAGACTTCCACACGCTGGCCAGAATAACCGTCCAGGGGGCGACCGCCGGATCGTTGAGCCAGCCCAGCTTGATGCCGAACCACTTGCCGAAGAGATAGTTGACCAACCCTCCCGACGGATTGAACATCAGCAGGAAGATGATGCCCGCCACTGCCGGGGACATGGCGTAGGGCCAGACGAGCAGAATCCGGTAGATGGACGCGCCGCGCAGCGGCAGATAGGCCATCGTAGCGATCAGCAGCGACAGGCTCATGCTCAGCACGACGATGAAGAACGACATATACATCGTGCGGATGAACGTATCCGCGTAGGCAGGATCGTCCACCAGCCGGGTGAAGTTGTCCACGCATACGAAGACCTCGCGCCGCGCTCCCAATCGTGAGAGCATGGTTGAAAGGCGCAGCGTCTCCAGCGAGGGGTAATACAGGAACAAGATGAGAATGGTCAGCGTCGGCGCGAGCAGGGGCAGGGCGATCCACCAGTGGCGGAACGTCCCCTGCGTCTGTTCCCCGGACATCAGGCTCTCATGGCGCAGCAGCTTGCCACTCAGCCAGCCCACAGGCGTCACGACGAGGGCAATGCCTGCCAGCACGAAGATCGCCCCGAACACGCGGTCCAGGGACTCGCGCTCGGCCTCGAAAGTGCAGTAGTCCAGCGGCACCATGAACAGCGCCGAGCCGAACGCCCCGGCGATGGCACCAAGCCCTAGCCCAAACAGCAGGCGGCCACCGGCTCGCTGAAAGACAAAGGCCAGGGCAACGGCCCCCACTACCGCCCCAACCACCATCAGAACCACTGGAGAAACGACCATGATGACGTTTTTACTTTCTGCTACAAGAAAGAAACCCGATCGCGGAGGGGCAGCAGCACGCCGCCCCTCCATGACTGGCGCTGAAGCGTGCCGGGTTACGGTGCGTTCAGCAGGTTGTACTCTTCGATGATCACGTTGGACTCAGCAGCCGCCTGTGCGAGGACTTCTGCCGGGTCGTCGTCGGTCAGCAGCACGCGGTCAATCGCCGCGGTGACCACGTTGCGGATGGCCGGGAAGCCGCCCACTAGCGCGCCGCTGGTCGCCGGGGTGATCTGGCTCTGAGCAAGCTGCTCCAGCGCCACCGTCTGGCTCGGATGGTCCTCGTAGTAACCTTCGTCAATCAGCATCTGGTAGGCGCTCATCCGGATCGGGATGTAGCCAGTGACCTTGTGCCAGTCCGCAGCGTTCTCGGTGTTGGTGAAGTACACTAGGAAGGCCAGTGCGCCCTCTTCAACCGCCGGATCGAGGCCGTCCACCAGCCACAGCGTCGCGCCGCCGATCAGGTTGCCCGTCCAGCCGACCTCGTCGTTGTAGGGGTAGAACGAGGCCACACTCTCGAAGCCGCCTTCTTCACTCATTGTTTCTGTGTAGAGGGTCGTGTCCGAGCTGCTGTAGACAGCGATAGCGACCTGCTGCGTCGAGTAGGCCTGGTCCACTGTGGACCAGGAGTCACCACCCTGCGCGCCGCTGTAGTACAGGTAGCCCTTGTCGTACTGGTCATCCAGCCACTGCAGGATGGCCACGCCGGCGTCACTGTTGAAGGCCACCTCGGTCGCGCGCGCCTCGCGGCCATTGCCGTTGTTGACATACAGCGCGTCCTGGACGGCCAGCCACTGCTCGAAGAACCAGCCGTGGTTGGGGAAGGTCCAGCAGTACTCAGGCGCGTTGTCCAGGGCCATGACCGCTTCGCAGGCAGCGTCAATCTCTTGCCAGGTCGCCGGCGGCTTGTCCCAGCCCGCAGCCCGCAGGTAGTCCATGTTCGTGAACATGATCGCCGAGGAGGTGTTCCAGGGCATCGAGGTGAACTTGCCATCGAGGGTGTAGTAGGCGATCACCGGGGCGACGTAGTCTTCCATGTCCACCTTCATCCCGAGGATCTCGGTGCGGTCGCCCAGAGCATCGGCTATCGGCTTGAACAGCCCGCTATCGCGCGCGTCCTGCGTGGCCGCCTCGAAGTACTGCACGACCGCAGGAAGCTGGCCTTGCTCGGCAGCCACAGCGACCTGGGCGAACATGGTCTCGTAGCTGTAGCCGCCAGTGACGACGACTTCGTACTGCGGGAACATCTCGTTGAACTCGGCGGCCACTTCTTTGGCCCAGTCCCAGCGATAGTCCTGGAAGGCGATCCACACGTCAATCTTGGTCTTTTCCTGCGCGCTGATCGGCGACGCTGGCAGGGCCAGGGCCATCACCATGACCAATGCGATAGACAGGAACACGAGCTTTTTCATCGTTCTTCTCCTTAAAGTCTGGCAATCTGCGGACGAATCGCGCCCTTGCGGCACACTCCTTCAGAATACACCGCGTGCGCTAAACCCGCCCTAACAACCCATGAAACTGAGCTTATGCACGTGAAATCCGCTTAGCCTTGTCCCCTGTCTTAGCCGATGGCGGCCTCCTTTCCCATCACTTCCGTGCAGCACAGGGATGGTTACTTGTTTGGATGGCACACACGACATTGGGTCGCGCGGATAGACGCAGACAGCGCCGGCCAGCGCAGCAAAGTTCAGACAGCCCGTTCCCGGCACGTCTCTCGTCTATACCGCCATTGTAAGACAAAATGCGCCGTCATGCCACCAAGAACCAACATGTACTTGTTGATTTGTGCACATCGAACGAACATCGGGCCGGACTCTAGAAGTAGTTATGCGTGATCCCGCCGTCCACGACCAGGCTTGCCCCATTCACCCACGACGCCTCGTCCGAGGCGAGATACAGCGCAGCGTAGGCCACGTCCGGCGGCTGGCCAAAGCGCCCCATCGGGATGCGGCGCAGGCGCAGCATCTTCGCCTCCTCGGTGGCGAAGAGCGTCTCCATCAGCGGGGTGATGATCGGGCCGGGGCAGATGGCGTTGGAGCGCACCTTTTGCGGGCCGAACTGCACCGCCAGCGAATGGGTCAGGGCGATGACCGCGCCCTTGCTGGCCGTGTAGGCGTCCTGCGGGACGGAGCAGCCGACCAGGGCCACGAACGAGGCCACATTGACCACCGCGCCGCCGCCCGCCTTGATGATCTCCGGGATGCCGTACTTGCAGCACAGGGCCACACCCTGCACGTTCACATCCAGGATGCGCCGCCACACGTCCTGCTCCATCGTCAGCACGGAGACATCCTCGTTGGGCATGATCCCCGCGTTGTTGAAGAGCGTGTCCACCTTGCCAAACTTGACCACGCCCGCCTTGATCGTCTTCTCGACATCGGCATCCACGGCCACGTTGCCCTGCACGGCAATCGCCTGGCCGCCCGCGCTGACGACCATCTGCGCGGTCTCCTCGACAGTTTCGGCCACGATGTCGTTGAGCACCAGGCGCGCGCCCTCTTTGGCGAAGAGCAGCGCCGTCTCGCGGCCCAGGCCGCTGCCCGCGCCAGTGATCAAGGCCACCTTGTTTTCTAGTCGCATGGGTTTGCTAAGCTCCTTCTGTGTGAATACGCACAAGCCACAAGAAACAAATGCCGGTTCAGTGGGGCGCAGCAGAGCAGCGCCCCTGCGAGAGCGCGCCCTGGGCGGAACGCCCCTCCCTCTGGCCTCCTCCCCGGCAAAGCCAGGGAGGGGAGAAAGTGCCACATCTGGCGGTCGAGTCCCCCTCTCTAGCTCGGCTGGAGAGGGGG
>CAYNHD010000070.1:0-12557 GCA_964396775.1 uncultured Thermoflexus sp.
CGGGCACCCAAGCCCGCTGGCGGGCGTCTGCTGGCGGGGGTTAGCTGGCGCACGCAGCACCAGCGCGCCCCTTTTTTAGGTGTTGCACAGTGTCACATAAGCCGCTCGCAACCCGCTTGCACTGGTTGGCGACCCGTGCTACACTGTGGCTGTACCTTGACAAACGAATGCCCCGGCGCTGCTGAAACAGCCCAGGGCAAGGCCAAGTCGGTTTGGGCGACTTGACGGCACAGAGTGTAACAAGACAAGCCCCGTCAGTCAATACGACCGGCGGGGCTTTTGCTTTGGGCTGACAACACTTTGACAGCACGGCACCGCTGATAGCTGCCCGCTATCCGCCGCCCCCTACTCCAGCGACATCTCCGTATCCACACAGTCGAGCAGCGGCAGCAGTTCCTCACGCGATTTCTGTTGCGAGCGATTTTTCCCATAGTAGAACGTGTCCGCCCGGCAGACGTGACGCACCCAGGCGAACGGGTTATCCCACTTGGCCCCCAACTGCTGCGCCTCGTAGCGCGCCATCCGCACCTGGGCCAGCGCCGCCTTGATGTGGTACATCGGGTCTTTACGCGCCAGCAGCGGCTCTGGGCGGGGTTGGCGGCGGATGAAACGCAGCACCCCCGGATAGAGCAGCCCCCGGAACAGCAAACTCAGCCGCAGGCCCGGCCCGCCCGGCCAGGCTTCGGGGTGCTCCTTGAGAATCCAGGCCCACATCGTATAGATGGCCAGCCGGGCGCTGCGCGGAAAGCCCTCCTCCCGGCTCAGGGTCTTGGGGCGCAGCCGCTTGAGCGCCGCGCTTAGCTCCGGGATGGCGTGCTCAGAATCCCAGCGGACGACGCTCAGCATTTGCAGCGCGCGCTCGATGTGCGTTTCCAACACGGCAAGCTGGTGAATCTCCTGGCGCTCGCGGGTGCGGCGGGCCAGGCTGCGCCCGCGCGGACTCTTCGCGCCCGGCAGCGGCGAATCCTCGCCCCACTGCACGCCGTATTCGTGCACCATCTCCAGCCAGAACAGGTCTTCGGTCTCCAGCCGGTACGTGCCGCCGTCCAGCCCGGCTCCCGGCCCGTCGGCGGGGACGCGGCGCACGCCCTGGCAAGGCACAGGCACAAGGCGTTCCAGCGTGTTGTCGGGGCTGTCGCTGAGCCGGTCGTGGGCCAGCGGATCGGCGGCCACCCAATCCACATTCTTCGGGTCCAGGCCGGTGACGCGCGCCGAAAACCGCGCGTCCCAGCGCCGGCCTAAAATGCGCCGCCCGCGCACCAGCTTGCCCGGCAGGGAGAATGCTTTCTCCAGCACGCTCAGGCGCGCCGACGCCGCGTATCCTTCAATCTCCCACGCGAAGTAGGACGCCGACGACCCGCGCGCAATGTAGACAATGGGACGCCCGGCGGCGGTCTTCTGCACGTCTGCCCACAGGCGACGGTAGCCGTCTTCGTGGCTGGCATAGCCGACATCGAGCACCTGCACGCCGGTTAGCAAGCCCGCTTCGTCTAGCTCACCCTCTTGGGCGAAGACGTGCTCGCCCAGTTCCAGCAGCAGGGTGATCACTTCCCAGTCGCCCTCGTGACGGTTGGCCCAGTCGTCGTAGTAGTAGTGGAACCAGTATTGCAACGCCACCCGCGACCGCAGGACATCGTGCGGCCCCTGTTCCAGCCCCTTGCGCAACAGCGCCTCAGTGGACGACAGCGCCTGGTCGAGCGGGGCGCGCCCCTGAATCAGCCGGCCATAGACAACGCTGCGCCGCGTCTCTGGTGGCGTCTGGGCCAGCAAGGCGAAGTAGTGCTTCCAGAAGCCAATGTTGTCGCCGCGATTGAGCAACAGATTGAAGCCGCGAATCCGCTTGCCCAACTCCTGCTGGATCAGCCGCGTGTGGATGGCGCTGCGCAGCGCCTCGCCGCTCAGCCCGGCGTAGCGCGGATCGTCCTGGTAGGCGTGCACGGCTTCGTCAATCTGCTGGCCGGAGATCGCCGCTTCCACTGCCTTGATCTCCTCCTGCAGAGAGCGCGGCCTCAGCAGCCGGGCCAGGCGGCGCAGCAGGTGCAACTTGTGATAGCGGATGGCCGCTTGCTGCAAGAAGAACTCAACCGCGCGGGGGTGGTAGGAGCCGCGCATGGTGTAGATGGCGTCGCCTTCGTCGGGATAGGGTGCTTGCTGCTCAAGCTCCGGGAACAGCACCAGCACGGGGGCGTAACGTCGCAGGAGAATTTGGCGCTCAGCAGGCAGAAGGTACCCTCGTGCGTCGGGCATGTGTCGCTCCTGTGGAATAACTGTCAGCCGTCAGCGATTGGCAGCGGGAGGTTTGGCGCTTCGCGGCGTTTTTCTACGCTGATCATTATAGGATGCTTGCGGCAGCGGGGCTAGTGAGGGGTAGGCTCCCGAAGTCATTAGGACTTTTGAGGCTTCGGGAGTTTTTTGGGGTGTGGTTTTGGTTGCTGACTACGCGAAGATCTATGTGCGATTGCAATATCCAGCACTGCTGTGTCCCCCGTCTCCGCTCCCACAAGCGACAGGGGAAGGCGGTTTGGTATCTCAACCGCCTTCGACACGGGCAATAAGGGCAGCAGCCGCCTTCGGGTCAAATGTCTGCGCAAAAGTGGATTGGCTCAAGCCCGTCACAAAAGCGGCGATCTGGGTCTCATCCAGGCCATATCTTTCGGCAAGATAGGTGTTCAGGGTCACGGGGCTGCTGAGCAGGCCCAAGATGATGTCCAGGTCAGTCGGGGCAATGCCCGCACTGTCCAACAAGGCGTCTGCTTCTTCAGCCTGAAATGCTATCAGCCTTTCCGGGTTAAGGGCTTCCCCGTGATTGCCTGTGCAACCGCCGATATTAACCAGGGCCAATTCCAGCACATCACCGCTAAGGCCTTTGGCGATCAAGTATCCACGTGTAATGTCAATATTCCCCAGCGACACCACTTCGTAGATTGACTGGGGCGGCAGCCCAATGCCTTCCAGGCGGTAGATCAGGCTTCTGATCACCCACCCCTCTAGCGCATTGGAAGTCACACCTCTTTCGATTAGTTCGGGGAGGACGTTCGCGAACGTCTGAACTTGCTCGGCGGTGAAGCCGACACCGGTCAGATAGGCTGCTGCTGCTGCCGGATCGTTCAGCAGATGGGCGCTATCGTACAGCATCGTCCGCGGAAGCCCGGCATCGTTTAGGAGTTTGAAGAGCGGTGCATTGATCACGTAGTACGACATCCATCCCTGAGCCGCCCCCTCCTGGAGCAGCGCCGCGAGCTGTTCCAGAAGCTGCGCAGCCTGCTCAGAAGACAACCCTTTTTGTACCAGGAAGTCCATAATTGCCGCCGGATCATTCGCCAACGGGGTCAGGCTTTGCAAATCGAGGCCAGTGAGGCCATAGGACTGTAGAAGCATCAGCGCCTGGAGTTGAAGGGCTTCCGAAGGTTCAGGGTTGAGCGCGCTATCCAGGAGCAGAAGATTCCTGTCCGTGACAAACGCCTTGCACTGCTCCGGCGAATAGCCGTACTTCATCAGCACAGCCACCACATTCCGGTGATCAGTCGTGTTGAGCGCGGCGGAAAGCTCAGCATAGGCCGCCGAGGGGATATTGTTCGCGGTCAGAAAGGCTACGCTTTGCTCAACGCGAGTTTCCTGCTGGGCTTGAGCTGGCGGCACCGAAAACCAGGGGGCTGACCAACCGCCGGCTGCATTGCCTCGCTGTAACAGAGTCGAGGGCGCAGACTCTGCGGGGGTGTGCCAGGCAACCAGCGGGACCACAAGCAGAACAAGCATTATAGAGAACCGTCTCGTCTGTCTTGCGAGCGTACTCATTTAACAACCCCTCCTGAAAACGAAAAAGTGGCGAGCAGGACGAATCTTCTCGTAATTATACTCCTCAGTTCGTCTGCCAGACTACGCCAAAGGGGGCGAGGACGACCAAAAGCCTCAGACGCTCTTTCCGTCTGGGGCGATATACAATCCGCTGGACGCTTTCTAGA
The DNA here is from genome assembly GCA_964396775.1 of uncultured Thermoflexus sp. GTDB lineage: Bacteria > Chloroflexota > Anaerolineae > Aggregatilineales > Aggregatilineaceae > UBA2029. Next base: position 3,963 of record CAYNHD010000070.1, read on the forward strand.
TGCGGTGATTTTGCACGCGCCCGACTTCACCCCTTTGACATCAACCGCTTGACCGGAATCCCGCACAGAAACTTGAACGTCTCAGCACCTGCATTCTCGTAGGTGTGCTCCGTGCCGCCCGGCACGAAGACCACGTCGCCCGGCTCCAGATCGTGCCAGGCCCCGTTGAGCCACACGCGCCCCCTCCCCGCGACGACGAAGTTCTCGTGCTCATACGGGTGGCTGTGGCGCGGCGTGTGGCCGCCGGGCGCGATCTCGATCATGCGCAGCGCATAGACTGGCGCGCCGTCGTGATCGTCGTCAATCAGCCAGCGGATGCGCGTGCCCGGCGCTTCGCTGCCGAATTCCTGGGCGGGCACGGCGCTGTAGTGGGTGACTTTGCCGCGAGGGGTTATCTCGTCTGTCATGGAGAGCATCCTTTCGCCGGATGGTGATCAGTAGTCGGTGGTCAGTGATCAGTTGTCAGTGGTCGGTGGTTGGTAGCCAGTTGCCCCATAGGAGCGTCCTCTCTGCTGCGCCCTGCCCCGGAATAGACTTCCGAAGTTTTCAGAAACTTCGGAAGTCGATCTCCGGGCATTTGCTCGCGTAGGGGCGTATCGCCTACACCCCCACGCTCTCGCTACCCTGCCCCGTTGACCAGTTCCTCGGCCTGCGTGACCAGCTTCTCGATCTCGCCCAACCCCTCCTGCCAGAAATGCGGATCGGTCAGGTCCACGCCGAGCGGGGCCAGCGTCTTCTCCGGCCAGTCCGAGCCGCCGGCGCGCAGCACCTCCAGGTAGCGTGGCGCGAACGAGTCCCCTTCCTGGCGGTAGCGGGCAAAGAGCGCCAGCACCAGCAATTCGCCGAACGCATAGGCGTAGACATAGCCGGGCGTGTGCAGGAAATGGGGGATGTAGCTCCACCACAGCGCGTAGTTGTCGGTCAGCTCGACGCTATCGCCGAACATGGCCCGCTGCGTCTCCATCCAGATCGCGCCCAGGCGCTCGCTGGTCAGTTCGCCTTCTTCGCGGCGGGCGGTGTGCATCCCGTGCTCGAAGCGGTTCATCGCAATCTGGCGGAAGATGGTAGAGAAGCAGTCTTCGATCTTCTGGGCGAGCATGGCCAGCCGCACAGTGGAGTCTGTCTCGTGAGCCATGAAGTCGCTGAAGACGAGCATCTCGCCAAAGGTCGAGGCCATCTCGGCGGTGGTCAGCGGCGTGTGCTGCTGGAGCATCCCCTGCTCCCGCGACAGATACTGGTGGATGCCGTGCCCCAGTTCGTGGGCCAGAGTCATCACGTCGCGGGCGTTGCCGGTGTAGTTCAGGAAGATGTACGGATGCGCGGACGGCACAACCGAGGCACTATAGGCCCCGCTGCGCTTGCCGGGATAGGGCGGCGCGTCAATCCACGACCTGGCGAAGAAGTGCCCGGCGACCTCGGCCATCTGCGGGTGGAACTGGCCATACGCGCGCAGCACCATCTCGCGGGCCTGCGCCCACTCGTAGCGCCCTTCGGCGGCGGGCAGCGGCGCGTAACGGTCGTAGTCGTAGAGCCTGTCCACGCCCAGCAGCGCCCGCTTCAGCCGGTAATAGCGGGCGACAATATCGTAGCGCGCAGTGACGGCATTGATCAGCGCCTCCACCACGTCATCGCTGACCTCGTTTTCCAGGTTGCGCGACGCGATCCAGTTTGGGTAGTGGCGCAGCCGGTCGTCGGAGGCTTTGTCGGCGGCCAGCGTGTTGAAGATGAAGGTCAGCGTCGGCAGTTGCCCGCGCAGCACCTCGGTGAAAGCCCGGGCCGCGCGCTGGCGAACGTCGCGGTCTGGCTCGTGCAGCTTGGCCAGGATCGCCGCCTGAGTCAGCTCTTCGCCGTCGAAGGGATAGCGTGTGTTGCCCATAAGCTCCGAGAAGAAGCGCGCCCACGCGCTGCGCCCGGTGACCGACTTCTCCGCCAGGATTTTCTCCTCCGGCTCGCTGAGGCGGTGCGGCTGGTAGCGGCGGGTCGCCTCCAGCCAGTGCCGGTAGTGGGCCAGTGCAGCATCGCCCAGCATGGCCTGGGCGAACTCGTCCGGCGCGTTGACCCACTCTAGCTCGAAGAAGACGAGTTTCTGCTGAAGCTGGGCTTCCCATTCCGTCAGGCGTTGCAGCAGCGCGCCATAGCGGGCGTTAGCCGCGTCCGTCGTCCAGATCAGGTAGGCGAACGCGCCGAGCTTGTTGGCCACCTCGACAATGGCTTCATACGCGCTCACCGCCGCGCACAATCCCTCGGCGTCCAGCGACGCGACCTTGCTCCGGTAGGTGGTGGCGAAATCGTCGGCGAGCGTGTTCGTCCGCGCGATGTCCGCCTCGATCTGCGGGTCGTCCACCCCGGCATACAGATCGCTCAGGTCCCACAAAATATCTTCGGCTCCGGTCCGTTTCTCGTTGGCTTCGACTGTCATAGGTTTCTCCCAAAGGCTGCGCGAGCATCCCAATTCACACTACGCCAAGCATAACAAGAGTCGCGGCCCGCCTCCAAACGGCAAGGGGACGGAATAGACTTCCGAGGTCTCCGAAGACTTCGGAAGTCTGGCTTCCGAGCGCCCACGCCCGGTGTAGGGGCTGCTCTGCTGCGCCCGCCGTCCCATCCTGTTCCTGGTCGGGGAATCGGTGTACACTGGGGGCGCAGTGGGGATGGACAGCGCAGGCACCTGGCAAGGACGGAATCTACGTGATGACCCAAGCAAACAAGACCATTCTCGATACCCTGTTCAGCGCGCACCCCTTCGCGTGCCAGCGCCATCCCGTCACGGTGACCCCCGATGAACTGACGCACGTCTTCGGCACGCAGGAGCCGGTGCGCAATTACCCGGACGACCGCGCCAGTTTCCTGCTCAAATGTGGCTGGCTGCGCGTCGAGCATATCAACCCCGCCATTGCGCTGGACGACCGCCCCGCCTTGATCGCCGCCATCCAACAGCAGGCACGCGCCCGGCTCAAGCAGGAGCCTGCCCTGTCAGACAGCGAACGCCAGCAGGTGCGCTGGCTGTGGGAAAAAACGCGCCTCCACGAGAGCGCCCAGCAAATCACCGATCGGGTCTGGCTGGTGGTGGTGCTCTATAACCTGGGGTTTCGCGGGCTGACCTTCGACGCAGAGGGGCAGATTCATTACGAAGGCGGCATGACGGCCCGCATCGGATATGCCCCCGACCTGGCGCTTGACTTGATAGGGGAGAGCGCCAACCCCGCGCTCTACGTCGCCAGCTTTCGCCAGGCGGATGGGGTCGTCGTGCGCGGCAAAGGCCGCAACCGCTGGGACATCTACCGCCTGGCCCTTGATCCCGCCGCCAAAGTGCTCTTTGAGCGGCGAAAGCGCGTGGTCAAAGAGAAAATCGCGCTGATCGTCGCCAGCGACATCCACGCCACGCAGCCCCAACTGCCGCGCGACTTCTACGGCGGCGACGCCTTCCAGCAGGCGTGCATAGACGCCCAAGACCAGCACTTCGCCCATATCCTGGTGCTCTCGCCGCAGCACGGCGTCCTCTCGCTCGACGACATTGTGCCTTCCGAGCAGTCGTGGGCCGAGGTACTCAAGCGAGCCTGGTTCTGGCAGGTCAATGCGTTTCATCGCCTGGGCTATTATCTCTACGGCCCTTTGCCGCCCAACATCTCTCGCGCCAAAGAGTTGGATTGGTGGGCGTGGCTCAACCCGGAGTCGGTGTACGAGTTTACCGTCTTTGGCGAGGGCCTCCCTGTGCGCCTCCTCATGAGCCTGATCACGAACACGCACGTCCGTATGCCGGCCAGTATGCCTCAAGTGATCCTGGCCGAGCAGCGTTACGGCTACGACGTGGGCGACGTGAGCTATAGCTGGGTCGGCGAAGAGGCCAGAGACTACCACCAGGACTACGAGAGCGACCTCGAGGAGGAGGAGAGCGCCCCGGACTTCTTTGATTACCAGAAATTGATGGACTGGGCGAGCGAGTTCGTCGAGCGGGTCAATATCTACGTCCTGCCCACCAACGAAATCTGGGAGCTAACCCCGGACGATGGGCTGCTGCCGGTGCGCTTCCTGGAGCAGGAGGGGGTGGATGTTGAAAGTGTGCTCGACCTGCTGACGGACATCACCTTGCTGCTGGAACAGCCGCTGTCCCTGACCTTGCTCGTCAACGCCTCTACGATGGTGTCGGTCTTGCTGCAAATCATCCACAGCCTGGTGCACCAGGAGTTCGATGCGGTACGGGAGACGATTTCATCTTTCCCGGAGCCGCTGCTGGGCCAGTATATAGAGCGGGTGCTGCAAGAAAAGAAGCTGGAAGATCAGCTTTGCGCGTGCCTGTCGCTGGCCGAACACCTGCACCTGATGGCCGAGACCATCACCGAACCGGTCAACGCGCACCTTCTCGTCTGGCTGCAAACGTACATCTCCGGGCGTATCCGCCAGCAAGCAGTGGACCGGGCAGCCGGCCCAGGGAAAGGCCCGGCCTGAGCGCGTGTAGGGAAATCCCCTCACCCCTGCACCCCTCTCCCTCATCGGGGCGAGGGGAAACCCCGCGTTTTGCTCCCCCTTCCCCCCTTGCCGGGGAAGGGCCGGGGATGGGGGCAAAAGGAACACCATCACCCTTCGTGCTATTGCTCGCTTAAAAGGACTTCCCCTATGCTTACCCCCGTCGAAAAAATCCTGTTTGTGTTGGCGGCTGCGCTCTCGCTCTGGCTGGCGCAGCAAACCTTCCGCCGCGCGTTCGCGGTGATCCGGCGCGGTGAAGGAACGCTCTTCCTCGGCGATCTACCCCGGCGCATCTGGCGCGCGCTGGATGTGGGCATCACCCAGCGGACGGTGCTGCGCGACCGGCCCCTCACCAGCCTGCTGCACGGCTTCATCGCCTGGGGCTTCATCTTCTACGTGCTGGTCAACCTGGGCGACGTGATCGAGGGGTACTTCTCCGTCCAGTTTCTGGGGTCGGGGCTGGTCGGCGACCTGTACCGCCTGCTGGCCGACGTGTTCAGCGTGCTGGTGCTGGTCGGCATGGTTTACTTCCTGCTGCGCCGCTTTGTGGCCAACGCCCCCGCCCTGCGCTTCCACGACGGGGTGCTGCTGCACGAGCGTGTACTGTCCGGGCTGCGCCTGGATTCGCTGATCGTCGGGCTGTTCATCCTGACGCACGTCGGCGCGCGCTTCCTGGGCGAGTCGTTCTGGGTGGCACTGCACGGCGGGAAGGATAGCTGGCAGCCGTTCGCCAGCCTGGTCGCCGGGCTATGGGGCGGCCTGAGCCACGACGCGCTGGAAGTGGGCGAGCACGTCCTGTGGTGGCTGGCCCTGGGCACGATCCTGGCCTTCGTTCCCTACTTCCCCTCCAGCAAGCACATGCACCTGTTCATGGGGCCGCTCAACTACTTCTCGCGGCCCGAACGCACCTCCCTGGGCGCGCTCGATCCGCTCGACTTCGACGACGAGGAGCGCGAGCAGTTCGGCGTGGCGCGGCTGGAACACCTGAGCCAGACGCAGCTTTTCGACGCCTTCGCCTGCATCATGTGCAATCGCTGCCAGGACGCCTGCCCGGCCTACCTCACCGGCAAGCAGCTTTCACCCTCGGCCCTGGAGATCAACAAACGCTACGAGATGCGCCAGCACATGGCCCTGCTGGCGGCGGGCGGCGAGTCGCCGCGCCCGCTGCTGGACTTCGCCATCACGCCCTCGGCGGCGTGGGCCTGCACAGCCTGCGGCGCGTGCGTTGACATCTGTCCGGTGGGCAACGAGCCGATGTTCGACATCCTCGACATCCGCCGCGACCTGGTGCTCACCCAGGGCGAGTTCCCCGCCGAGCTACAAGGGGCGTTCAAGGGCATGGAGAACGCGGGCAATCCCTGGCAGATGGGCGGCAGTCGGCTGGCCTGGGCGGAGGGGTTGGACGTGCCCACCGTCGAGGACGCGCCCGGCTTTGAGGTGCTCTACTGGGTAGGCTGCGCGGGCAGCTTTGAGCCGCGCGCGCAGAATATCGCGCGGGCGCTGGTGCACATTCTGCGCGCGGCGGGGGTCAGGTTCGCCGTGCTGGGCGAGCGCGAACGCTGCACCGGCGATACGGCCCGCCGCGCCGGGAACGAGTACCTGTTCTACGAGATGGCGACGGCCAACATCGAGATGCTCAACGAGGTGAACCCGCCGCGCATCCTGGTCACCTGCCCGCACTGTTACCATACCCTCGCCAAAGAGTACCCGCAATTCGGCGGGCATTACCAGGTGGTGCATCACACCGAATTCATCGCCGAGTTGATCCGCGCGGGCCGCCTGCGCCTGCCCGCAGGCGATGCGCAGCACGTCACCTTCCACGACCCGTGCTACCTGGGGCGGCACAACGGCGTTTACGACGCCCCGCGCGACGCCCTGAGCGCAGCGGGCGCGGCGCTGCGCGAGATGCCGCGGGCGCGGAGCAGGTCGTTCTGCTGTGGAGCGGGCGGCGCGCAGTTCTGGAAGGAAGAGGAGCACGGCAGCGCCCGTGTCAACCTGACCCGCTACGCCGAAGCGAAAGGCACCGGCGCGGACGTGCTGGCCACCGGCTGCCCCTTCTGCCTGCGCATGTTCGCCGACGCGAGTCAGGACGCCAGCAGCCAGGGCGGGCCGGCGGTCAAGGACGTGGCCGAGATCGTCGCCGAGCGGCTGGGGGGTGCGGAGTAGCGATCAGCTTTCAGCGGTCAGCCAACGAGGGAATAGACTTCCGAAGTCTCCGAAGACTTCGGAAGTCTAGTGCCGGAGCGCCCCGCCCTGCCGACTCCCCCTCTTCTCTACTGCTTTCTCTCTGCGCTCTCTGCGCCTCTGCGGTAAGATCGGTTCTTCACCCGCCCCCCCCACCCCACGCGACGGATGCGCAATCCCCGCGCTTGCCCCATGCCGATTGCAGCGCCCCCCGCCGCAAGCTATAATCCGCACCCGTTCCGCGAACGGTGAGCAGCTTCGACTAAGCACCCCCGGCGGCGTCAGGTAGTGCTCGGCTGGGGCGGTTTTGTTGGGGAGGATGATCTCGGTGTTGACTGTAAAGCGCAGCGCAATAAGAGCGGGCCGGTACGCCTGGCTGAGCCTGGTACTGGCCGTCGTAGTCGTCATCAGCGGGGTGGGAGTGGCCGGGCAGCGCGCGCTGGCCCAGGATGCCAACCCCAATTTGCTGGTGAACGGCAGCCTGGAACAACCCTACTACGGCCAGGGCGCGCCGACGCGCACCGCCCCCAGCGGGTGGAGCATCTGGCTGGGCGCGGGTGCGCCAGAAGCCTTCCCGCACAATGACAAATTGCAGGTGCTCGACGGCGAAGTGTCGTGGAACGTCAAGCAGGGTTACGCACCCTTCACCGCCGCCGGCTACCAGCGCGTCAGCGGCCTGAGCACCGGCCAAGCGCTCAAGCTGACTGCCTACGGCTGGGTCTACACCTGCAATGACACCACCACCTCGTGCATCATCGCCGAACACCCCTACCGCCGCTCCGATACGGCGGCGGGCGCTTCGCTGAAGGTGGGCATTGACCCCAACGGCGGAACCGACCCGCTCGCGGGCAGCGTCGTCTGGTCGGCGTCGGCAGCGCCCTATGACCAGTGGGCCGAGTTGAGCGTCACGGCTGCGGCGGCGGGCGATTCCGTCACCGTCTTCTTGTACATGACCCAGGCCGCCGGGCTGGCCATCAATAACGTCTATTGGGACAGGGTTTCGCTCGTGCGCACCGAAGGCGGCACCGTTGCCGGGCCAGTCCCCGCCGAAGTGCCCTTTGTCACGCCGCAGGGCGTCCGGCCCGATGGCAGCATCGTCCACACGGTGCAGTCAGGCGACACGCTGTCCAGCATCGCCTACGCCTACTTCGAGTACGGCGTGACGCCGGAGAGCATCGCCGCCCTCAACCCCCCGATGAAGCCCAACACGCGCGTCCTGCAGATCGGCCAGCAGATCGTCATCCTGCCGCCCGGCTCAGTGGACCCCGTCACCGGCAAGCTGCTGCCCGCTGGCGCGGCTCCAGCGGCGACTCCCGTCGAGGCCGCAACCGGCCCAACCCCCGTCCCCTCGCCCACACCGGTCGGCGGCGCGGCCCAGCCGGAACCCACGACCGAGCCAGTCGCGGAGGCCGAACCGCCGATCACCTATGGGCCGGTGCAGGCTGAGTTCGTGGCGTTGGAACGCGGCATGATGTTCTGGGTTCAGGACACCAACCAGGTCTTCGTGCTCACCAATGGGGCTGATGCGCTGAGCGGCACCTACAAGGCGTACCAGAATACCTGGATGGACGGGATGCCAGAGGTTGATCCGGCGCTCGAAAGCCAGGTGCCGGCGGGCCTCGCCCAGCCGACTCGCCGCTTCGGGCAGGCGTGGCGCACCTACGCCGGCGTGCGCGACTCGTTGGGCTGGGCCACTGACGAGACGCAGCCTTACACGGCGCTGGTCGTTCGACAGGGCGGCACGATTGTCTTCAGCGGGCCGGATGGCCTAGTCTATCAGTTCGACGCTGAGGGCAACTGGCAGGCCCACGACCTGAGCGCGGAGCAGTAGCAGTCGTCAAGTTGTCGGTTGTCAGTGATCAGTTGTCAGTGATCCGTAGGGACGTATTGCCATACGCCCCTACATGCCTCACTCCCTAAATCCCCCTCTCCAGCCGAGCTAGAGAG
>CAYNHD010000071.1:0-12473 GCA_964396775.1 uncultured Thermoflexus sp.
GATCACCGCTGAGGCGCAGAGAGCGCAGAGAAAAGATAGGTTGGAGAGGGTGTTAAGTTCCTCTCCGCGTCCTCTGCGTCTCTGCGGTTCAAGCATTTCGCCCCCATTGTGGGATGTACCCATTGCGCGCCGCGTGGATCGCACAGATGTTCCACTATGATATAATCGAAATAGCGACGATGCCCTCTGGCCCGCCTCTGACGCGCGGGCGGCGGGTATCGCTGAGAGCATAGGGATCACACATGGCCAATCCATTCCGCAGAGGGGCCAAAGACGACGACGAGCGCCGCCCCGACCCCCGTGATCGCGGGCGCAGCGCCGACCGCGACCGCCCGCAGCCGGGTTTGCGGAGCCAGTTCCCGTATGGCGGGATCGGCGACAGTCCGCGTCGCCAGCCGGAGCCTGAAGAGAAACCCGCAGGACGGTTCGGCTTTCTGCGGCGTGGCGGCGACGAAGACGACTCCCCGGAGCCACCCGCCCGCCCGACGGGGCGCTATGGTACGCCGCCGCCGGATCGCCGGGCCAGCGCGCGTGGGGGCGCTCAGGCAGACGAGAAAAAGGGGCGGCTGGGCTTTTTGCGGCGCGGCAGCAAGGACAAAGAAGACCAGGCCGAGCGGCGCGGCCCCTTCCTGCCGGGGGGCACCGGCACGGGCCTTGACCGCTCTCGCGGCGGTGTGATAGACCCCCGTGACGCCCAGCGCGGTGGCGGGTTGGGCACTTTGGGGCGGCGCGACCGCGAGGACGAGTTGCCGCGCACGTTCGGCGGAGCCGATCCGCGCGAGAGGGGCGGTCTCCCGCCCGCCAGCCCCTTCGCCGGGCGGCGCGACCGCGAAGACGAGCCATCGCGCGCCTTTGGCGGGACAGACCCGCGCGAGCGGGGCGGCCTCTCGCCAGCCAGCCCCTTTGCCCGGCGCGACCGCGACGACGAGCCGCCGCGCACGCTCGGCGGGGCAGAGCGGGGCCTTCCCCCAACCAGCCCCTTCGCCGCGCGCGACCGCGGGATTGAGCCGTCCGACGCTTCACGCGAGGGGCGCTTCGGGGCAGCGCCGCGCTCGCCTATAGGACTGGACGAGCGAAGCGCAGGAGGGCGCACGCCCGCGCCTTCGCGCCCGTTGGGGACGCGCTCGCCCGTTGAGCCAGCCAGGAAGCAGGACGAGGAGCGCAAATCGCGTTTCCCGTTTGGGCGGCGCAGCAGCAAAGACGCAGAGAAGAAGAAGGGTGCGGACGAAGACAAGTCGGCGCGCGCGTTTGGCGCGTCAGCGGCCAGCCGCGCCAGCCGGGGCGGAGCCGCTGCGCCGCCGTTTGGCGCGCGCCGCCCGCCCGCCGAGCCGCAGAGTCCGCCAGTGGGACGGGGGCGCGAGCCGGCCCCACCCATTGAGGGGGCCAGCCGCGCGCGCGGCGCGCCCGCGCCTGCTGAGCCACTGCGCCGCTCGCGGGCAGCGACGCCTGAACCCCGCGCGGCGGCCCGGCCATTGCCGGGCGGGCGCGAAAAGGGCGCGTTCACCATTCACCAGGGCCTCGACTTCGACCGTAAGCTCGACCTGATCGGCGTGGCGCTGATCGGCTTCGCCCTGGTTGCCTTTTTCTCGGTCATTCCTTCGGTGTCGTTCGGGCTGCTGCCAGAGCCACACTCAGGACTCACCGGCGCGCTGAACAAGCTGCTGGGGCAGTTATTCGGCTGGGGCAAGCTGGCCTGGCCGGTGATCGCTTTCGGGGCTGGCGTCTGGCTGATGGTGCGCAGCTTCGAGCATTCGGGCATCGAGCTAAACTTCATGCGCGTGGTCGGCGGCGTGATGCTCTACGCCTGTGTGCTGACCTGGCTGCATATGCTCTCCCTCGTGGACGACACGGCCCCCTCGGTGGAGGCGTTCCGTCCCATCTCTTACAACCTGGCGATGGAGCAGCAGGGCGGCGGCGGGTGGGTCGGCCACCAGATTTACGTGTTCCTGCTCGGCCAGTTTCTGGACTGGGGCACGCTGTCGGTGCTGATCGCCTGGCTGATCATGAGCCTGATGCTCGCCTTCGACCTGTCGGTGGTCGAGTTGTGGGCGCGGGCGTCGCTGGCTATCACCACCATGCGCCTGAGTCCGGAGGAGCGCGCGCGCAGGCGCGAGGCGCGGGCGCTGCTCAAGACGCCGCACGTCGAGCCACAGCGTCCCGGCGCGCAAGGGGCGGCTCCGGGGGCAGGCGCAGCCGCAGGAGTAGCGGTCGCGGGGGCGGCCACTGCCGGGCGTGCGGGCGAAGCAGCCCCCGCCGCCGACGCTTCGGCGCGCCCTGCCCCACGCATCACGCGGCGGGGGATGATGGCCGGCGACGAGATCGCCGAGACGCCAGCCCCGCCAGGCTCTGAGGGACGTGCCCCGCTGCCGGGGCTGCTGGATCAGGCCGCTCCAGCCGGGGGCGAGACGCCGGATCAGACGCCGCGCCAACCCTCGCGGCGACCGCTGCCGCACATGGGCACGCCAGGGATCGCTGCGCCGCTGGATCAGCCCGGCGACGAAGGGGCCGAGCGCCCCCGCCGCCCGCTGCCTGCCGCTGGCGTAGCGCCTCTGCCGCGCGCGGACACGGCGGACGAGAGCGCGGCGCGCCGCCCGTTCCGGGCGTTTGGCCGTGAGGAGCCGCCTGCTCCCCGCAAGCCAGGCGACGAACTGCCCGGTCACCTCGCCGCGCGCACGATGACGCCTGGCAGCCCAGAGCGCACCCCCTTCGCGCGGCCCGTCGCCGAGGGCGAGGACGGTGAGGATCGCCCGGTGCTCCCGCTGCCGGCGCGCCGCCGCCCGCCGGAGTCGCCGGGTAGCGCGCCGGGCGAAGAGAGCGCCGAGCCGGAGGACAAGCCAGGGCGCGGCGGACGGTTTGGCAGATTCCTGCGACGCGGGCGAGGCGAGGAAGGCGAGGAAGAGGCCGCGCCTGCAGGCGAAGCCACGCTCCCCGCCGGGATGCCCGCCAGCGAAGCCAGCCCCACTGAACCACCCGCTGCCCCACGCCGCCGTTTCGGGCTGCTCGGACGGCGCGCGCCGGAGGGTGAGGAAATCTCCCCCGCCGGTGTGCAGATGGACGTTTCCGCCCCCAAGCCAGATGAGCAGTCACCGGCGCGCAGACGCCTGCCGTTCGGACGCAAGCCGCGCGACGCCGAGGACATTGCCGAGAGCAGCGCCGAGCCGAAAGCCGCCGAGCTGCCGGAGTCGCCGGGCGAGCGCGGACGGCTGCCCTTCGCACGCAGTCCGTTGGGTCGCCCCCCGCGCGACGCCGAGGACATTGCCGAGAGCAGCGCCGAGCCGAAAGCCGCCGGGTCGCCGGAGTCGCCGGATGAGCGCGGGCGGCTGCCCTTCGCGCGGAGTCCGCTGGGACGCGCCCCGCGCGACGCTGAGGAGATCGCCGAGAGCAGCGCGGAGCCGAAAGCCGCCGAGTCATTGGGCGCGCCAGAAGAGCGCGGGCGGTTGCCCTTCGCGCGGAGTCCGCTGGGACGCGCCCCGCGCGACGCTGAGGACATTGCCGCGAGCAGCGCCGAGCCGAAAGCCGCCGGGTCGCCGGACGCGCCCGCCGAGCGTATGCGCTCCTTCTTTGATCGGGGAGCACCGCCGCCAGCCACCCCGGTGGAGCCACGCCGCGCGCCCTCCGAACCCCTCGCGGCCACGCCGCCCGCGCGGGACGAAGAGCGCCGTTCCGAGCGCAGCGAGTTGGGCGATGCGGCTGCCGCGGCGGGGGCGTTGGGGGCGGCTGCTCTGTTGGGCCGCGCTCTGAACCGCGACCCGTCCGGCGGCGACGGACCGGTGCGCGTGCCGCTGGCGGACGAGAGCGACGCCGCCGAGAAGACCGTTCCGCGCACCCCGCCTCCCAGCGCGACTCCGCCCGCCGCCCCGCGCGAGAGCTGGCCGCGCCCGCCCCGCGACATTCCCGCAGCGGCAGACGGAGCGCCCACGAGCGAAGGCGCGCCGCAGGATGACGCGCCGCTCCCCTTCACCGAGCGGATGGCGCGTCCGGCGCACCCCGAATTGCTGCGCCGCCGCGAGCAGCTAGAGGGGCACAGTGTACGGCCCGCGCCTGGTGCGCCTGCGCCGGAGCCTGAGCCGCCCGCCGATGAACCCGCCCCTACTAGCCGCGCCGGGCCGCTGCCGGAGGCCGTGCTGGAGCCGGAACCCGATCCTGGCCCGACCAGGAAGGCGGAACCGGCCCGCCGCACCGATGCGCAGCCTGTCGTGCCGGCCCCGCGCGACGCAGCGAAGGCCGAGCAGCAGACGGAACGCGCTGCCCCACCGGTCGTGCGCCGTCCCCCGCCGCGCCGCCCGTCGCAGCCGGTGGCAGTCACAGGGACGGGCAGCCATGCCCCGGAACGCCGCGCCGCTGCGCCCTCCCCGCGCCAGATCACCTACGAACTGCCCGATTTCCGGCGTCTGCTCAAGCGGGGTGAGGAGCGGCGCGTCAACGACGACGTGCTGCTCGACAAGGCGCGCGTCATCGAGGACACGCTGGCCAGCTTCAGCGCGCCGGGCAAGGTCGTCGAAGTCAACCCCGGCCCGGTCATCACCCAGTTCGGCATCGAGCCGGACTACCTGATCACGCGCAGCGGCAAGAAGCAGCGCGTCAAGGTGGGGGCCATCGCCCGCCTGGACGCTGACCTGGCCCTGGCCCTGGCCGCCAAGTCGATCCGCATCGAAGCGCCGGTGCCGGGCAAGAGCATGGTCGGCATCGAGGTGCCCAACGACGAGGTGGCCCTGGTCAGTCTGCTGGACATCATGGAAGCGCCGGAGTTCACGCGCATTGACTCCAGGCTGCGCCTGGCCCTGGGGCTAGGCGTGGACGGGACGCCCGTCGCCGCCGACCTGACGGCCATGCCGCACCTGCTCATCGCTGGCACGACCGGCTCCGGCAAGTCGGTGTGCGTCAACGCCATCATCGCCTGTCTGCTGTTGCAGAACACGCCGGACGACGTGCAGTTCATCATGGTAGACCCCAAGCGTGTCGAGCTGACCAGCTACAACGGCATCCCGCACCTGGTCGCGCCGGTGGTGGTAGACCTGGAGCGTATTGTCGGCGTGCTGCAATGGGTGCAGCGCGAGATGGAGTCACGTTACCACAAGTTCGCGGCCATCGGCGCGCGCAACATTCTCGACTACAACAAGAAGATCGGCCCCGACCAGCGGCGGATGCCCTACTACGTGGTGGTCATTGACGAACTGGCCGACCTGATGATGCTGGCTCCCGACGAGACGGAGCGGCTGCTGGCCCGCCTGGCGCAGATGGCCCGCGCGACCGGCATTCACCTGATCATCAGCACGCAGCGGCCCAGCGTGGACATCATCACCGGGCTGATCAAGGCCAACTTCCCGGCGCGCATCGCCTTCATGGTCGCCTCGTCGGTGGACTCGCGGGTCATCCTTGACCAGCCGGGCGCGGAGAAGCTGCTGGGGCGTGGCGACATGCTCTTCCAGTCACCGGAAGCCGTTGCCCCGCAGCGGATGCAGGGCGTCTACGTCTCCGACGAGGAGATCGCGCGCATCACCAGCTTCTGGCGCACGCAGCTTAGCCAGAAGGCCGGTTCCGACGCGCTAGCTTCGGTGGGCCGCGAGATTGCGCTCGGCGCTGAGGAAGGGCGCGGGGCGCGCGTAGGCCGTCGCGCCAGCCAGCCTCCCGCCCAGCAAGCCGCGCTGTGGGACGCCGAAGACATCGGGGACGGCGACGGCAGCGGTGAGGACGAGCTATACGACCAGGCGGTTGAACTGGTACAGAGCCTGCGCAAGGCGTCTATTTCGCTGCTGCAACGCCAGTTGCGCATCGGCTACACGCGCGCGGCGCGGCTGATTGACCGTATGGAGGAGGACGGCATCATCGGCCCGGCGCAGGAGGGCAGCAAGCCGCGCGAGGTGATCAAGTACGATTGAGTGATGAGTCGGGAGTCTCGATCTTGAGCTTTTCACTCTCCTGACTCCAGACTCACAACTTTTCTTCAAGGAACAGCGGGCGTTTCCCATCAGGCTGAACTGAGAACCAGGATGAGCATTCCTCAGCCCTTTCCATACCAGGGGAGCAAAAGGAAAATCGCGGACACCATCATCGCGCAGCTTCCCGATGATGTGGATACCCTGATTGAGCCTTTCGCTGGTTCAGCGGCCATCTCGGTGGCGGCAGCGACCAAAGCGAAGGCTCAGTATTTCGTGCTCAACGACGTGAACGCTCCCCTGATGGCCCTTTGGAACGAGATCATCAACCAACCTGACTGGCTGGCTACTCAGTACGAGCACCTGTGGACCGCCCAGAAGGGACGGGAGAAAGAATACTACTTCACCATCAGAGATGAGTTCAACCGGACTCACCAGCCCCACCATCTACTCTATTTGCTCGCCAGGTGTGTGAAAGCCTCTATTCGCTACAACACGGATGGGGATTTCAACCAAAGCCCAGACAACAGAAGAAGAGGCATGCATCCTGCTACCATGCGCCGGAACATTCTGGCTACCTCGCAACTTCTGAAAGGCAAGACAACCGTTCACACGCTTGACTACCGGGAAATCATCTACGAAGCGCGCCCTCTCGATGTGATTTACATGGATCCGCCTTATCAAGGGGTCTGCAAGAAACAAGACCCGCGTTATCTGCAAAGCCTGTCGTTCGAGGCGTTTGTCGCCTCTCTGCACGCGCTCAACCAAAAAAACATATCCTACATTGTCAGCTACGACGGGCGGACAGGCACCAAAACGCATGGCAAGGCACTCCCCAAATCGCTTGATTTGAGGCACCTTGAGATCGAAGTGGGAAGATCGTCCCAAGAGACGCTTCTGGGACGCAACAAAATCACCTTTGAGTCTTTGTACCTGTCTCCGGCCCTATGCACCCGCCTCGAGGGCCGGCCCATCCCTTTGCGCCAGATGGTGCTGTGGGCTTGAAAGCATGACCGCCCAAGACCTTCCCCCAGAGTTTCTGGAATTCTTGAGCAGCATTAGCAGCAAGCGCCCGCGCACTGTCATCGAGCATATCCTCAGGCACGGCTACATAACCACCGAAGAACTCAAAGAACGCTATGGTTATAACCATCCCCCACGAGCCGCCCGCGATGTCCGCGAACAGGGAGTCCCGCTGGTCACCTTTCGGGTTGTAGGGAGCGATGGGCGGACAATCGCTGCCTACCGCTTTGGCGATCCCGCTGAGGTGCGCTGGGACAGGCTTGGCGGGCGAAAGAGCATTCCAAAACACATCAAGAAAGAGCTTGTGACAGTCAGTGGCTCCCAGTGTGCCATCTGCCTTGAAGACTACGCGGCCAGCTATCTTCAGGTTGACCATCGCATTCCGTACCAGGTTAGTGGGCAGCAGAATGCCGCTCGTCGTGTCAATGACTACATGTTGCTCTGTGGATCATGCAACCGGGCGAAATCGTGGGTCTGTGAGCACTGCGAGAACTGGCAAACTCTGAAGTCGCGTGAAGTCTGTGCGTCCTGCTATTGGGCATACCCGGACTCATATGACCATGTGGCGATGCGGCCTATCCGCAGACTGGAAATTGTGTGGTCACAAGGCGAAGTGCTGACCTTCGACGAACTTAAGAGACGCGCCGAACTCAGCGAAGAAACTTTGCAGCAGTACATCAAGGCTGTTCTGGCTCGCCATCTAGGGTCCATGAATAGCCCGCAAGATCAGCCCTAGAAACGCCGCTAGCAACTCCATGCACCTCCTTCTCCTCGAACCCTACGACACCGGCTCGCACGCCGTCTGGCTGCGCGGCTACGCGGCGCACAGCGTCCATGACGTGCACCTGCTCACCCTGGAGGGGCAATTCTGGCAGTGGCGCATGTTGGGCGGGGCGGTCGCGCTGGCCGAGCAGTTCCGCGCCCTGGACGCACTGCCCGATCTGATCGTCGCCTCAGACATGCTCGACCTGACGACGTTCCTGGCCCTCACCCGCCCGCTGACGGCGCGCATCCCGGCGGCGCTGTATTTCCACGAGAACCAGCTTACCTACCCGCGCGGGCCGCGCCAGAAACTGCAACAGCACTACGCCTTCATTAACTACACCAGCGCCCTCGCCGCCGACGCCGTCTTCTTCAACAGCGCCTTTCACCGCGACGCCTTCCTGGGTGAATTGCCGCGCCTGCTCAAGCACTACCCCGACCACACCGGTCTGCACACGGTGGAGGCCATCCGCGCGCGCAGCAGCGTGCTGCCCATCGGCCTCGACCTGCGCCGCTACGACGCGCACCGTCCCGCCGCCGCGCGTGACCCGGCCCGCCCGCCGCTGATCGTGTGGAATCACCGCTGGGAATACGACAAGAATCCGGCCCCGTTCTTCGCCGCGCTGGACGCGCTGGCGGCGGAGGGCGTCCCCTTCGAGGTGGCCATCGTCGGCGAGAACACGCGCCAGGACCCGGCGGAGTTCGACGCGGCGCGCGAGCGGTTGGGCGCGCGCGTCGTGCGCTTCGGGTACGTGGAGTCTTTCGCCGAGTACGCGCGGCTGCTGTGGGAAGCCGATGTTGCTGTCAGCACGGCGAACCAGGACTTCTTCGGGATCAGCGTGGTGGAGGCGATCTACTGCGGCTGCTGGCCTGTGCTGCCGCGCCGCCTCAATTGCCCGGCGCTGGTGCCGGAGGCGTGGCACGCGGAGACGATCTATGCGAGGGATGGGGGTCTGCTGCCGCTGCTGCGCGCCCGCCTGCGCGAGCGGCACCCCGCCCCGCCGGAGCTACGCGCGCACGTAGCGCAGTTCGACTGGGCGCAGATGGCCCCGCTGTACGATCAGACGTTCGCGGCGCTGCTCAGCGGACGATGAGCCACACACCGACGAACAGCACGACGATGCCGATCAACCGCTGCGCGTCGAGGTGACGGACCTCCGCGCCCAGCAGCCCGAAATGGTCGAGCACCACGCCCAGGGTGAGTTGCCCGGCGACGATGAGCGTCACCGTCGGCGCGACGCCGACGCGCGGGATGGTGTAGCTGACCGCGCCGAGGATGACCACCCCCAACGCGCCCGCTCCCAGCGCATACCAGGGCACGCTGCGGAACTCTCCCAGATTGCCCCCGCCGCGCAGCAGCAGCGGCACGGTCACGGCCAGCGCCCCGCCGAGATGCACAATGAAGATGCTCTCCAGCAGCCCCAGCCGCTGCGTGATCAGGCTGGCCAGCGGCCCCTGCAGGCCCACCGCCAGCCCGCCCAGCAACCCCAACAGCACCACGATCACGAGTGTCGGCATGATGGCTACGCTTCTCCGGCATACAGATCGGCCAATCGCTGGACGAGACGCAGGGTCATCTGCGCGTCGCCCAGGGCGCTGTGCGCGCCTGCCGGGGCAACGTCCATCAGCGCGCAGGCCGCGCTGAGCTTCTGCCAGGCGAACGATTGGCGCGCGCGGTTCCACTGCCCGTAATACTCGGCGAAGCGCAGCATGGCGCAGTGCCAGGGCGCTGCCGGAAATCGCGGCAGTTGGTAAGCCGCGCAGGTCTGGTTGAGCATCTTACGGTCGAACTCCGCATTGTAGGCGATGATCGCCCGGTCCTTGAGCACGGCGGTCAGTTCGGCGTAGACTTCCGGGAAGGCTGGCGCATCCCTGACCGTCTGCGCCGTGATGCCATGCACGCGGCTGGCGTCCCACCCAATGGGCACAGTGGGCTTGACCAGGCGCAGCAGCAGCGGCTCTCCCGTCCCGTCAATGACGGCGACCTGCACGATCTGGTCGCGCTGGCCCAGGCCGGTTGTCTCGGTATCCAGCACCACCAGCGGCCCCTGCAGCACATCATACGCCCAGCGCAGCGCGCGGGCGCGGTAGTCGGCCAATGCTCCGTAATTCATAGCCTGCTCTCCTGGCGAATCTCTACGAACCACCAGACCTGTCCACCGCCGCGTAGGGGCGCTGCTCTGCCGCGCCCAATGGCTGGTCACTCTTCCATCGGCTTGAGGAAGTCGGCGACGATGGTCTTCTGCCCGACGCCGCCAGGGAAGAGCACGTCCACCTGTTCCAGGTCGCCGCTGGCCCGCGCGCTGATGACCACGCCCTCGCCGTAGCGGGCGTGCCAGACGAGATCGCCGCCCTTGAAACGCGCTGCCGGCGCAGGGCGTGCGGCCTTCTCGCGCGGGCGGTCTTCGACGCTGGCCCCGCGATCCCAGCGGATGAGCGCCTGGAAGCTCTCGCGGTCGAGGTCGGCCTGGACGCGGCGGCTGAGCGGCGAGCCTTCGCGCGCGCTTTCGGGGATGTCGTACAGGAAGCGCGAGGGCAGGTTGGCCCGGCTGTCCCCATAAAGCGAACGGATGGAGGCAAAGACCAGGTACAGCCGCTGCTCGGCGCGGGTGATGCCCACATAGAGCAGGCGGCGCTCCTCTTCGAGGGCGCGGCGGGCTTCGTCCTTCTCCTCCGGCGACGCGCCCGGATTGCGCTCCGGGACAATCGAGCGCGCGTGGGGCAGAATATTCTCCTCCAGCCCGACGATGAACACCACCGGGAACTCCAACCCCTTAGCCGAGTGCAGGGTCATCAGGCTGGGGCGGTTCTCGTCGTCGTCGCGCGTGTCCACGTCGGAGACGAGCGACACCTCCTCCAGGAAGGTTGCCAGGGGCAGCCCGGCGTACTGCTCGGCATAGCCGCGCAGTTCCAGCACGTTCTCGATGCGGCTCTCACCCTGCTCGGTGCGGTCGTCGAGATAGCTGAGGTAGCCGGTGTCGTTGAGCACGCGCGTCATCAGTTCGTCGGGGGCAAGCTGGTCTTTGAGCGCGCGCCACTCGGCCACCTGCGCGGCGAAGGCCGCCAGCGCGTTGCGGGCGCGCCCTGTGAAGGGGCTGTCCACCTGCGGATCGGTCAGCAGCATGAGCGCCTGCAGCGCGGTCGTGCCCAGGTCAGCCGCCCAGGTGTCGAGCGTCTCCAGCGTCTTGAGGCCGATGCCGCGCGTGGGCACGTTGATGACGCGCTGCAGGCTGATGTTGTCGTCCGGGTTGTGAATCAGGCGCAGGTAGGCGATCACGTCCTTGATCTCTTTGCGCCCGAAGAAGGCCGTCGCGCCAACGACGCGGTAGGGCATGTTCGCCCGGCGGAAGCCCTCTTCCAGCGCACGGGACTGGGCGTTGGTGCGGTACATGATGGCGAAGTCGCCCGGCGCGTACTCGCCGCTGGCGACCAGCTCGGCGATAGTCTCCACCACGAAGCGGGCCTCGTCGTCCTCGTTGTACGCCTCGTAGACGTAGGCCAGCGGCCCTTGCTTGCGCTCGCTGAAGAGGGCCTTGCGCGCGCGGTCGGTGTTCTGGTCAATGACGCCCATCGCCGCGTCGAGGATCGCCTGGTGCGAGCGGTAATTTTGCTCCAGCAGGATCACCTGCGCATCTGGATAATCCTCGCGGAAGCGCAGCACGTTGCGGTAGTCCGCGCCGCGAAAGGCGTAGATGCTCTGGTCTGGGTCGCCGACGGCGAACAGATTGCGCCGCTCGCCGGCCAGCAGGCGCACCAGCACGTACTGGGCCATGTTCGTGTCCTGGAACTCGTCCACCAGGATATGCTGGTAGCGCATCCGGTAGCGCGCCAGCACGTCGGGCTGGTCGCGGAAGAGCAGGACGGTGTGCATCAGCAGGTCGTCGAAGTCGCGGGCGTTGTTCTCGCGCAGCAACTCGTCGTAGCGCAGGTAAGCGCGGCGCACCTTCTCGTCGCTGTAGTCGCGCGGCTGGTACTCGGTCGGCCCGATCAACTCGTTCTTGGCCGCCGAGACGCCGTTGAGCAGGGCGCGCGGCGTCACCTTCTTGGGGTCGAAATTCAGCTCGGCGATGACCTGGCGCATGACGCTGAGTTGATCGTCGGTGTCGAAGATCACGTAGTCGCGGCTGAACGGCGTGTAGTCCGCCTCGACGCGCAGAATACGCGCGCAGATGGAATGGAAGGTGCCGATGCTCAGCCCGTCCAACTGGCCGGAGCCGCCCAGCAGCCCGACGACGCGGTTCTCCATCTCGCGGGCGGCTTTGTTGGTGAAGGTCACGGCCAGGATATGCCAGGCGCGCACGCCTCGCTCCCGCACCAGGTAGGCGATGCGGTGGGTCAGGACGCGCGTCTTGCCGCTGCCTGGCCCGGCCAGCACGAGCACGGGGCCATCGCCCGCGCTCACCGCCTGGCGCTGCTGGGGATTCATGCCGCTGAAAATCGTCGAGGAGGTCACCCGGCCCGCTCCTATGTTCTGGTCGCCGGGGCTATTGTAGCCGGGGACGGGAGCAGTTGCCAGACGGAATCGCAGCTTTCTACCTCACCCCGCGCGGCGCTGACGCGGGCCTCGCCGCCCCCTCTCCGTGCTGGAGTTCAGGGGCGGACAGATGTTGAGTGAACGTGAAAACAGGCGAACGTCTCACGTCTAGCCTCACCCCCCCGCTCCCTCTCCACCACGTGGAGAGAGGGAGTCGCTGTGCGGTTAAGTCCCCTCTCCACCATGTGATACTGTTGGCGAACTAAGCACGCGCTGGTTTCGCAGGGGCGCTGCTCTGCTGCGCCCCCGTAGGGGCGTATTGCAATACGCCCCTACGG
>CAYNHD010000072.1:0-2676 GCA_964396775.1 uncultured Thermoflexus sp.
GGGGGGATCGAGGGGGGAGGCGTTCACCGAGCAGTCACGACCTCCTCTGGCAACAGATTGTTCGTGGACCCGGGTCTGTGAGGGGCATTCACGATGGAGGCAAGATTCTTGAACCGCAGAGCACGGGGAGAAGAACTCAAGAGCATTCCTGACTCTATCTTTTCTCTGCGCTCTCTGCGCCTCGGCGGTGATCTTTTGCCCCAGGAATGAGCCGCACCCACCGCGCGCAGGGGCCGCGACCCAACTGCCCGGCTCAACGCGCGGGCCGCCAGGCCGGGCTGTCGTTCCACGAACTGGGCGGGGTCAGGCGGCGCGGATTGCTCCCGTCCGCCGCCATCAGGTAGATCGCGCCGACTCCATCGCGGTCGGAGATGAAGGCGATGTATTGCCCGTCCGCCGACCATTCCGGCCACCAGTCATTGGAACCCGTCGTCGTCAGGCGGCGCAGGTCTGACCCGTCGGCGTTGATCACGTAGACATCGAAGTGCCCGTCGCGGTTGGACTGGAAGGCGATCTGCGTCCCGTCTGGCGACCAGGCAGGGAAGCCGTCGTTGCCGGGGCTGAAGGTCAGGCGCGTCTGGCCGCTCCCGTCGGCGTTCATCACGTAGATTTCGTCGTTCCCGTCGCGCGAGGAATTGAAAGCGATGCGCGACCCGTCCGGCGACCAGGCCGGGCTGCCACTGTGCGCCCCCGGCCCGGTTAGGCGTTGCACGTTGCTCCCATCGTTGTTCATCGCATAGATTTCGGTGCTTCCGTCGCGGTCGGACGCAAAAGCCAGGCGCATCCCGTCCGGCGACCAGGTGGGGTGGTACTCGTTGGCCGGGTGGTTGGTCAGGTTGCGCGGGCCGCTTCCGTCAGCGCCCATCACGTAAATGTCCGTGTCGCCCTCGCGGTCGGAGTAGAAGGCCAGGCGCATCCCGTCCGGCGACCAGGCGGGATCGCGGTCGTTGGCGCGGTTGTTGGTCAGGCGACGCACGTTCGTCCCATCCGCGCCCATCACGTAAATCTCGCGGTTGCCGTCGCGCTCAGAAACAAAGGCGATCTCGCTCCACCCGCCGCCGAAGGGTGTCGGCGTGGGCGGGCCGGATGGCGTGCGTGTCAGCACAGGCGTGGACGTGGGTAGCACCGCACAGCCCGGCACGGGAATGATCAGTTCCTGACCAACGCGAAGAGCGACAGCATCGTCCTCGGTCAGGCCACTGGCGATCAGAATATCGCCCGGAAACACGCCGTACTGCTGGGCGATGGAGTAGAGCGTGTCGCCAAACTGGACGATATAGCGCGGGCATCCCTCCTTACCGGCGTCGGGCGTAGCTGGCGCGGCGGTCGGCGGTGGAGGCGGCGTGGGCGTGGATAGCTGCGTCTCGCCGAGGCCGGCGGGCACGACGATGCGGAAGCCGAGCACGTAGGTCACGTAGTCCGGGTAATTGCCGCCCTGATAGTAGGCCCGCGCGTAGCGCGCTTCGTTCTCCCATGAACTGCCGCGCACGTTGTGCATGTCGCCGAAAGGCGGGCCGAGCGGGTCGAGCGTGCCATCGGTCAGCGTCGCGTAATAATCGCGCCCGTAATAATCGGCCACCCATTCCCAGGCATTGCCGGCCAGGTCGAGCGCGCCCACCCACGACGCCCCGGCGGGATAGGCCCCCACGGGGCTGGTGCCGCTCGTGCAGCGTTCCAGGTTGGCCAGGGCGCAGGTCGGCGGGCTGTCGCCCCAGGGATACGTCCAGCTTTGCGGCCCGCGCGCCGCAAATTCCCACTGCGCGCCAGTGGGCAGCGCCGCCCCGATCCATTCGGCGAAAGCGGCGGCGTCGAACCACGAGACCCAGGTCACCGGATGATCGGCCAGGGCCGGGGTGTCGAAGGCCGTCCGGTCGCGCGGCGGGGCGCACGCCCCCGCGTTCACGCAGGCGGCGTACTGCGCGTTGGTGACTTCCGTCTGGCCGATCCAGTAGGCGCTCAGGCAGATGCGGCGCACCGGCTTTTCGTCGGCGTCGCCTTCGTCGCTGCCCATCATAAAGCAGCCGGGCGGCACGCCCACCAGGGGAATGCCGCGATAATCGCCGAGGACTGGCACCCAGGCAGTGTTGGCGCTGCCCACAGGGAGCGATGTTGCGCCGGGCGGCGGCGGGAAGATGACCGGCCCGGCGGTAGGCGGCGGCGTGTCCGTCGGGACGGGCGAGGGCGTGGCGGAGGGCGTGACGGTCGGCGAAGGGGTCAGCGTCGCCGTCGGCGTGTCGGTGGGCGTGGGCGTGTCTGTCCAGGCGGCAGCCGTCGCGGTCATGGCGGCGTTGGCCATCGCCTCGACCGTCGCGGCGAAATCGGGCGTTGGCGTGTCAGTCGGCGTGGGCGTGCTCGTCCAGCTTTGCGCGGTCTGAGTCAGCCGCTCGGCGACCAGCGCCTCCGCCGTGGCCGCGAAATCAGGCGTCGCCGTGTCAGTGGCGCTGGGCGATGGCGTGTGGCTGGGCGTCAGCGTGGCGCTCGGCGTCAGGGTCGGGGAGGGCGTCTCAGTCGCGCTGGGCGTCGGCGAGGGGGTCGCGGTGGCAGCGGCGGGAGGGATGGTGGGTGTCGCCGTGCTGAGAACCACCAGCCCGCCCGTGCGAGTGGGCGTCTCCGTCGGCGCGGCGGTCGCAGTGGCCGAGGGCACGGCCAGCGTCGCCGTGACGGTCGCTGTTGGCG
>CAYNHD010000072.1:2776-12451 GCA_964396775.1 uncultured Thermoflexus sp.
GTGCCCAAGACCACCAGGCCGCCTGCGCGGGTGGGCGTCTCCGTCGGCGCAGCGGTCGCAGTGGCCGAGGGCACGGCCAGCGTCGCCGTGACGGTCGCTGTTGGCGATGGGACGGTCGGCGTCTCCGTGCCCAAGACCACCAGGCCGCCTGCGCGGGTGGGCGTCTCCGTCGGCGCAGCGGCGACCTGCGTCGGCGAAGGAGTGGCGGTCGGGGCTGCTTCTTCTCCACCGCCGCCCAGGAAGATCACGCCCGCCGCCGCCAGCGCGACGAGCAGAACGATCACCGCGCCCCAGACCAGTCGGGCACGGCCCCGCCCCAGCGGACGGCCTGTCCCCGGCGCGGCAGGCGGCGTGAAGGTTGCCGAAGACGGGGGCGCGGGCGGCGAAGGCAGCGGCGAGGGCGTGCTGACCAGGACAGGCCGCTTGCCTTCGAGCGGGCGGGTGAGGAACTGCGTATCCTGCCCGGCCTCGCCCGCCGCAGCCCGCTCAAACGTCTGGGCGAAGGCAGTCACCGACTGGAAACGCTCTCCCGGCGACTTGGCCAGCGCCCGCTCCAGCGAGGCGGCGAGCGCCGGCGGCAGGTGGGGGCGCAGAACGTGCGGCGGCGTGGGCGCTTCGTGGAGGTGCTTGTGCATCAGGCCGTAGGGCGTCGGAGCCTGGAAGGGCACCTGCCCGGTCAGCAACTGGTAGATCGTCACGCCCAGCGCGTACTGGTCAGTGGCCGGGACGGGCTGCTCCGCTCGCCACTGCTCCGGGGCCATGTAGAGCGGCGTGCCCAGCACGGCCCCGGTCGCAGTCAGGGCACTGGTGTGCTCCAGCAGCTTGGCGATGCCGAAGTCCACCAGGAAGGCATTGCCATGCGTGTCGAACATGATGTTGCTGGGCTTGATGTCGCGGTGGATGACGCCCTGCTGGTGGGCGTAGTCGAACGCGCCGGCGAGCTGGCTGAGCAGCCGGGCGATCTCGCCAAGCGAGGGCAGCGGCGCGCCGGTTGCTTCGCGTTGGGCCATGCGGTCGGCCAGCGTGCCGCCGCCCAGCAGGCGCATGACAATGTAGCTGGTGCCGCCCTCGACGCCGTAATCATAGACGGGGATGATGTGCGGGTGCTCCAGCGAGGCGGCGGTCTCGGCCTCGCGCGTGAAGCGGGCGACGAAATCGGCGTCGGCGGCCAGGGCAGCGGGCAGCACCTTGACGGCGACGGCGCGCTTGAGCGTCCGCTGGTAGGCCCGGTAGACGGTGCCCATCCCGCCCCGGCCCAGCAGCTCGCGCAGCTCGTATTGCCCTAACGTGTGGCCTGTGAAGTCCTGGCTGCTCATGGCACGTCGCAAGACCGGCTTTCGCTGGCTAATCTTGCCCTACCCAACCGGCAAGACGAGAGGGTGTCGGTATCCGGTCGTTGGTTCCTGATGTCCGGTTATTGATTGTTGGCTGCCAGCAGAATACACCTGTCACAAAGCTGCCCTTACCAAGAACCAAAAACCAATAACCAATCACCAAAGGCCAACCACCAAAGTGGAGTATAGCGAAGATAGAGGAGCACGCACAACCCCCGCTCAGAGGCCGTTTGAAAAGGCCTGCAACCCCACCCTAAATCCCTCCCCGCAGGCGGGGAGGGACTTCAAGAGCAGTCCTTTCCCCCTTCCCTCGCTTGCGGGGGAAGGGCCGGGGAGGGGGTAAAGATACCTCTCAAACGGCCTCTGAGGGGAAGGGAGAAAAGCGCGGCGGGCGCTCCCCTTCTCCCCCTGGAGGGAGAAGGGGACGGGGGATGAAGGGAACAAGAACGGCGTATCAAACACGCTCTGAGAACCTCACCCCCCGACCCCCTCTCCGTAAACGGAGAGGGGGAGTCGCTGTGCGGTTAAGTCTCCTCTCCGTGTGTGGAGAGGGGATTTAGGGGTGAGGCAAAGCAGGGTGGAGCTTCCCGAATGCTCCGTCACTGCACGGTGCTGATCAGGTGGCGCTCGACCAGCCCGCTCAGCAGTCCGCTCAGGCCGGTCAGCGGCTCGCCGACGGCGCTACCCCCCGACCCGATCGTATAACGGTGAATGGTCGTATCATGCGCCGAGCCGCGCATCTTGAGCACCAACAGCGCGCGCTGGATGGCGCTGTCAATTTCCAGGTAGCGCAGCATGATCAGCGTGTCAACGATGAACGACAAGCCTCCCCGTTCCTGGCGGGTGTAGTCGGCGCGTCCTTCTTCGTCCAGATACACAGCGGTGACGCCCTCGCGCCGGAACGCGCTGATCACCTGGTGATAGGCCCGCCGCCGCGCGTGATCGTCGCGCACGGCGCGGGTGAAGTGGGTCAGGCTGTCCACCACGACACGCCGGATGTCCCCCTGTTGGATGCGGCGCAGCAGATTGCTATCGGGTGCGGCGAGGCTGGTGAGCAGGACTTCGGGCGACGTGAAGAGCAGGTGCAGCGCCCCGCTGGCTTCGGCCTCGGCCAGGTTCCAGCCCAGGCTGGCCGCGTCGCGGTAGAGCGACTGGGGGAACTCCTCGAAGGTGACGAACAATCCCGCCTGGCCCTGGCGCGCGCCGTCCAGCACGAACTGCAAGCCGAAGGTGGTCTTGCCCGTCCCTGGCGCGCCGCGCACCAGAATGGCGGACTGGGGAATGTAGCCGCCGCCCAGCATGGCATCCAGGCCCGGCACGCCGCTTGACACGCGCATCAGTTCGGCCATGCTCCTTCCTTTCGTCGGGTCGGGCGCACGCGCCCTAATAGGCGTGGTTTTGCCGGAACTCTACAAGCGCCACATTCGTCTGGCAGGTGACGCCGGTCTCGACGGTGACAGACTCCGAGATGGGCGCACCCGCCGGGCCGAGCACAGTCAGGGTGAAGGTCGCCGGGCGGGGCGCGGCCCCCACCTGGAACTCGAACCCGGACCTGCCCCACCAGTCCGCCGAGCCAGAAAACCGCACGCTGCGGAAGTTCTCGCCGCTAATTTCAATGGCCAGGCCGGGCAGCGGCTCGCCGGACAGGCCGGTAACCGTCCCGGCGACGCCAAGCCACTGGCAGCCCTGGTCGTTGTCGTTCGCCTCGTAGCGCACTGGCCCCGCGGTGAAGGGGAACGGCGCGCGCGTCGGCGTGGGCGGGGCGGGTTGGGGACCAACCGCGCCCGGCACAATCCCGCCGCTGCCATCGTCGAGCGGCGGCAGCGTGGCCGTCTGCCCGGAATCCGCCGGCTGGACAGGGGCGGGCGCGCCGACCAACACCTGCGTCGGCGTGGCGGTGGGCGTGGGCGTGTCGGTGGCGGTGGGCGTAGCGGAGGGCGTGGCCGTCGCCGTCGGCGTGGCAGTGGCGGTCGGCGTAGCCGTCGCCGTCGGCGTATCGGTGACGGTGGGCGAGGGTGTGAGCGTCGGCAGCG
Organism: uncultured Thermoflexus sp.; assembly: GCA_964396775.1. Lineage (GTDB taxonomy): Bacteria > Chloroflexota > Anaerolineae > Aggregatilineales > Aggregatilineaceae > UBA2029. The sequence goes on from CAYNHD010000072.1 coordinate 6,144, forward strand.
CCAGCACCGGCGCGACTGTCGGCGGCGGGAACGGGTTGAGCGGCGTGTTGGGGTTGGCCAGGATCAGCACCACCAGCGCGATCACGCCCACCGTCAGCACGACGAAGAGGACGGTGATCACGTCCAGGAAGCCTGCGCCCGAAGACTGCTTGTGCCCCATTCAGTCTGCCTGTTTTGGATTATGGGTTGTTGGTTGTTGGTGGTTTTTAGTTTTTGGTTGTTGGTAAAGGAGGCACGGCTGTGCGCTCACCAATAACCCGAAACCAATAACCAACAACCAACCACCAGCTCAGCCTATCACCGGCGCGCCGCGCCCGCTCTAGGGCTGGCTCGTCCGAATGAAGTTGATCATCGCCAGGTTCTGCTGGCACACGCCAGGGAAGACGATCTCCTGGCTCGGCGACGCCTGCTGGCCCGCCACCCACAACTCGACGACGTAGCTGCCCGTGTTGGGCTGGTCGGCGACCCTGATCTCCCAACCCGACGGCCCGTAGAAAGTCGCCGTCCCGCTCAGTGCCGCAAAATTGCCGCCTTCGCCGCGCACGCGCACCTCCACGCCGATCACCGGTTCGCCGCGATCGGTGGTGACCAGCCCGGCCAGCCCCTGCCAGTTGCAGCCCGCCGCGTTGCCGAAGTTTTCGCGCAGGATCACCGAGCCGGGCTGCACGATGAAGGCAAGCTCCACAGTCGGTGTCGCGCTCGGCGTGGACGTGGGCAGCGGCGTGACGGTCGGGGTCAGGGTTGGCGTTCTGGTAAAGGTGGCGGTCGGCGGCGGCAGCGTGTTGGTCGGCGACATGGTGAAGGTCGGCGACGCAGTGAAAGTGGGCGAGATCGAGGGCGTGAGCGATGCCGTCGCGGTGGGCGTGTCGGTGGGCGTGCCGGTCGGTGTGAAGGTGCGCGTCGGCGTGTCAGTCGGCGTGGGCGAGGGCGGCGGCGTGTTGGATGGCGTCCAGGTGGGCCGGGGCGTGGGCGGGGCGAACGCGGCAATGGTAGGGATGACCGCCGTATCCTTCGGCTTGAAGATCGGCGGCTCCAGCGCGTCGCCTGCGATGCCCAGCGCGACGACTGCGGCCCCGATGGTCAGCAGCACGAACAGCACCGTCACCAGGTTGAAGCACCCATTCAGCACCCGGTTCATGGCATCCCCTCCCCGCGCCCGGCGAAGTGGGCGAGCAGTGCTCAGTGATCAGTCGTCAGTTTTCGGTTTTCAACGTTCGGGGATCAGGAGCGATCACCCCCCCGGCCTGGCAACCGGCAACTGATAACCGATAACTGATCACTGAAAACCGTCTACTGACAACCGGCAACTGATCACTGAAAACCGATCACTGAGAACTGATAACTCTACTGCCCGCCCTCTGCTGTGGCGGCGGCTGTCGCCGTGAGCGCCGCGCCAGGGAGTGGTGAGGGCGTCAGCGTGGGCGGCTGGGCGATGGTCGGTGGGGGCTGCGTGTCCTCCGGCGCTAAGAACGGCGCTTCCATCGTGCCGCCCGCCACGCTGATCACGACGATCAGCACCAGCAGCGTCAGCACGAGGAAGATGGCCGACACGATGTTGAAGAACACGTCCGCTCCCCGCCCCATCCTTTCGCCTCCCCCTGTCTACCGCACCGTCGCCCCGACAAATCGCTCGATGGTCGCCATCTGCCGCTGGCCCTCCAGCCAGGCCAGGAAAGCGTTCTGGCGCTTCTCGGCCAGCGCCGCCGCAGAGAGCGGGCGATCCTCGACGCGCTCCAACGTCTGCACCACGTGGTAGCCCAGGCTGCTCTGCACCGGATAGGAGGCCAACTCGCCCGGCTCCAGGGCGAAGATCGCCCGCTCGACTTCGGGCTGGAGCAGATCGCCCTCGCTCACCCAATCGAGATCCCCGCCCAGGCGTGCGGTTGAGCTGTCGAGCGAATACTGCGTCGCCAGTTGCGCGAAGTCCGCGCCCGCCTCAATCTGGGCGATCAGGTCGCGGGCGAGGACCTGATCGGTGACCAGGATGTGCCGCGAGTGCACCTGCTCGGCGTAGGGCGAGACATCGGCCACCACGTCGCTGAGCTTCTGCACGGTCAGCATGTCGCGGATGACGGCACGGTACTCGTCCATCGTGTAAAGCTGCGCGGCGGCCACCTCTTCCAGCGTCGTGCCACCCGCAGCGGCCAGTTCCGCCTGGACGGCCAGTTCGGCGTCAATCTCTTCGTCGGTGATGACGATGCCCGCGTTCGCCGCCCCCTGGTTGATCAACACCTGGTCAATCATCGCCGCCAACACCTGCGCGTCGAAGGCATCTTGCGTCGCCGGCTCGACCGCCATCCCCAGGGCGCGACGCTCGCGCTCGCGCACGAACGCCGCCAGAGTGATCGGCTCGCCGTTCACGCGCGCGGCCAGCGGTTCCTCGGTGGGCTGGGCCTGCTGCACGGCGCTGACGGGCACATCGCCAGCGTCGCTGACCGGGCCGCGCGCTTCACTGGAAGACTCCTTGTACGACTTGCTGCCACACCCGGCCAGCAACGCCACCGTCGCCAGGGTGAGGGCGATAAGCCAGGCAAAACGCCGTAGATCAGACCTGAGAGCGGGCACGGTAGCTCCTTAGGAGGCTAAGACACAATGCAGACATGCGTCAGGGTGCGCGCCGCCGGACGCCGTTCTGGTAGGGGCGCTGCTCTGTGCGCCCCGCGCCGGCGTATGGCAATACGCCCCCACGAACCCAGTTTCGCCCACAGCGCCGGACGGAGATATGCTCCGCTGGCGGCACCTTGCAGCGCGCTTAGTGTAATGTCAGCGCGTGCTTTGTGCAACCGGGCGCGGGTAGCGGTGGTGGGCGCGAACAGGCTGTCAGTGCGTTTGTCCCCCCCATCCCTGACCCTTCCCCCACGAGAGGGGAAGGGAGAAACCAGCCGAGCTGATCCCCTTCCCTCCGCGCAGCGTGGGGGAAGGGGCTGGGGGATGGGGGGCCAGCAGCGGCCCTCTCCCCGTTACGCCCACTCCCCGACGTAGGGCGCGTGGGCGGCCAGGTACTCGTCCACCAGGGCGCGCGCCCGCGAATAGGACAGCACCAGCGGGTGGGCCATCAGCGCGTCAATGGCCAGGGCGCGCGACCGCTCGGCTACCGCGCGCACCGTCAGCCGCTCGTAACGCTTGATCACCTGCATGAGCAGCGCCGGGCCGTCGGGAATCGCCCCGATGGGCAGCGTATGCACGCCGTCGCCGTTCACCACGCAGCTTACCTCCACCACGTCGTCCACCGCCATGCCCGCGATCGCGCCGTTGTTGGGCATGTTGAGCGCGGTGTAGCGCGGCTCCCCGGTGGTCAGCGCGGCCATGATGTCCAGCGCCACGCCCGCGTAGCCCTCGCCCTCGTGCGGGTCAACCTCCAGGAAGGTGGCGCTGAACAGAGCATCGGCCTCTTCGGGCGTGGGCGCGTCCTGCTGGGCGTAGTGCATGTAGGTGGACGAGCGCCGCCGCTCGTAGCGGTAGTAGGCGGCCAGCGCCGCGTCGAGATCGCGCGCCGGATCAAGCTGCTTGAGCTGTGCCAGCAGGTCGCGGTTGAGCATCAACACTTCTTCGCCGCGCGTGCGCTCCTCGGCGCTGATGGCGGCGACGGCCCGTTCCGCGTAATAGAAATAGTAGAGGTACTCGTTGAGCCACATCTCCAGGTGCCGCACCAGCGCCGGCTCGAAGATGTTGAGCCGCGTCTCGCGCAGCACCTCCGGGTCAGCCAGCAGGCGCGGCAGCACGTCCTCGCCCTGGTACGTCACCCGCCGCGTCCACGACAGGTGATTCAGTCCGAAGACTTCCGGGCGCAGGTCGTTGGCTGCACAGCCCAACCGAGCAGCGATGGCCTCCTGCGCGCCGTTGGCCGAATCGCAGATGCCGACCGCGCGGGCGAATCCGGCGTCGTGCAGCGCCTGAGTCACCAGCCCCGCCGGGTTGGTGAAGTTGAACATCCAGGCGTCCGGGCATAGCTCGTCGCACAGCCGGGCGTAGCCGAGGAGGGCCGGGATGCTGCGCAGGGCCATCGCAAACCCGCCCGGCCCGGTCGTCTCCTGGCCGAGCACGCCGTGGCGCAGAGCGATACGCTCGTCCAGCACGCGCCCCTCGTCGCCGCCGATGCGAATCGTCGTCACCACGAAAGACGCCCCATCGAGCGCCTGGCGCGCGTCGGTCGTGGTCGTCACGCGCATGGGGCTGCCCGCTTTGCGCGCAACACCCTGGGCCAGCGCGCCGGTCAGGGCCAGCTTGGGGCCGTCCACATCCATCAGGCAGATTTCGTCGAGGCCCAGCGCCGCCGCGCGGCGCAGCGCCGAAGCAACAAAGAGCGGGGCGCGCACGCCGCCGCCGCCAATCACCGTGAGCTTCACGGGGTTCTCCTCCTGGGGGCAACACGTTCAGCGCACTGATCCCAACAGTACCACAGGATCGGCGCGGAGCGGTAACAGCGGGTGGGGTGCGCCCGGTGAGAACGAGGGCGCTCAGGCGGTCTGGGTCTGGCCGTTGCGCTCAAGCAAATCCTGCACCGCGCGCAGTAGCTCGGTGGGCAGGTTCGCTTTGGGGAGGAACAGATCAGCGCCGGCTGCCAGCGCATCACGCCGGGCGTGGGGGGTATTGAACGCCGACAGGATGATCACCGGCGTGTTGGCGGTGTGCCGGTTGGCGCGCAACCAGCGGCACAGATCGTAGCTGTTGAGGCCATTCGCCCACACGTCGAGCAGGAACAGGTCGGGCTTGAGGGATTTGATGAGGTGCAAGGCGCGCTCGGCATCGTGCGCCTTCAGCACCGCCAACCCCTCTTGTCTCAGCATGACGGCGAGATTCTCCATCTCGTCCACATCATCGCCCACCGCCATGACAGCCTTGTTGAACATTTCTCACCTCAGTTGTGTGTCGCCGCCGGGCAAGAGATCCTCTTGAAAGGCCCGGCGGGCCTGGTCAGAGACCAGGCCCTCGACGCCGCGATACATATCACGCAAAAGCAGTGCGGAGTGTGGGGTCAGGGTGCTGGGCTACAGCCCGGCGTAGGCCTCGCTGCGCGCGCGCACGACAATCGCCTGGGCCAGCTCGGCCAGCGTCGCCGCCTTGACCTCGCGCAGCCACTTCTGCGTTTCCTTCGACAGGCCGAAGGCAGCCAGCAGGGAGGTATCGCGCTCCTTGACCAGCCGGCGGCGCACGTCCTCGTCCAGCAGGGCCACGCCCATCAGGTTATCCAGGCGCTGCATCTCGTCCTTGCGGGTCATGCCTTCCCACCAGATGCTCGCCCCCTCAAAACCGTGTCCAGTCGGCCACGGGGAGACATCCATGATCGGGGTCTGATCCATCATAGCCATTGCGTTCTCTCCTTCGTCCGTTCAGAGTCGTACCATCCCACCGCGTCAACCGTGCTAGCTGCCAGAGGTGATCTCGCCGGCCAGGGCCACGTTGCCGGGCACCAGCGCCAGCGCCACCGCCAGCACGGTCAGGACCACGAGCGTCACTACCACCATCCGGCGCGGATCGCCCGCCAGCCAGTTCGCCGCCTTAAAGAATGTGTGCTTCATCGTGCCTCTCTCCCCTCATGGTATCGCGCCATGCGCGCAAGGATTCGTCGCCTTACAGGTTGCCAAAAATCTCTACGGTCAACTGCCAGAGGTGATCTCGCCAGCCAGGGCCACGTTGCCGGGCACGACCGCCAGCGCCACCGCCAGCACGGTCAGGACCACGAGCGTCACCACCACCATCCGGCGCGGATCGCCCACCAGCCAGTTCGCCGCCTTAAAGAATGTGTGCTTCATCGTGCCTCTCTCCCCTCATGGTATCGCGCCATGCGCGCAAGGATTCGTCGCCTTACAGGTTGCCAAAAATCTCTACGGTCAACTGCCAGAGGTGATCTCGCCGGCCAGGGCCACGTTGCCGGGCACGACCGCCAGCGCCACCGCCAGCACGGTCAGCACGACAATCGTCACCACGGCGATCCGGCGCGGATCGCAGACGAGCCAATTGGTCGCTGTAAACAGTGCGCTTTTCATCTCGTATCTCCTTAGATGATAGTTTAGTGCGTGCAGCACGAATAATCGCTTGTTGACTGCAACTGTAGCAGGGGGTGTGCAACAAACTGCTTACCAGCATAAAATAAGTCGCACCTAATTCAGGCAGAGTTTCTTGCTCGTGTGAATGGGGGCCGTCTGAGAGACCATGCGGAAACCTCACCCGCCGGCCCTCTCTCCGTAAACGGAGAGGGGGAGTCATGCTGCGGTTAAGTTCCCTCTCCGCGTGTGAGACTGTTGGCGAAATCCCTCCGTAGGGGCGTATTGCTATACGCCCCTACGGGGGCGCAGCAGAGCAGCGCC
>CAYNHD010000073.1:0-5483 GCA_964396775.1 uncultured Thermoflexus sp.
TGCTTTTGATGCCTTACGTCAATACCACCCTGCTCGCTTGGCTGCGTAACGTGAGATCACGCCATCGTGTCAGGAAATCCAGGAGGCCCTCTCATGGCCGCGCCATCCGTGCCTGAGCGGTTACAGGTACAGACTACCTCTGGAAGGGTTTGTACCTCCGTGCCCACCACGCTGCACCTCAACGCCGGCACTGCCGCACGCCTGGCCGCGCTGTCCAAGGCGCTCAGGCCAGCCTGTGCGCGTCCAGATCGTGGACATCCTAGGGCGCTACGGCGGTGAGATCTGCGTCTGCGATATCGAGCGCCATTTTGCGCTCAGCCAACCGACAATCTCACACCATCTCAAGATGCTCCGCGACACGGGCCTGATCGACTCCGAGCAGCGCGGTTTGTGGGTCTACTACCGCATCAAGCCAGGCGCGCTCGACCCGCTCCGTGCTCTGCTGAATCAGCTTGACTGAGGTCTCTGAAGGGACGCGCCGGGCGTGTCCCCTTTTTCGTCAGCGCTATATCGGAATCTGTCAATCTAGTCACAGTCCAGGAGCATCTTGACCATGCGCAACGCCAGAATCCTCTTCCTCTGCACCAGCAACTCGGCGCGCAGTCAGATGGCCGAAGCCCTCGCCCGCCACTACGCTGGCGACTGGCTTGAAGCCCACAGCGCCGGCCTGGAGCCGAAAGGGATCAACCCCTACACCGTCCGGGTGATGGAGGAAATCGGCATTCATCTCGACGGGCAGCGCTCCAAGAGCGTGTGTGAATACATGGGCACCACCCATTTCGACTATCTGGTGACCGTCTGCCAGCACGTCGAGGAGAACTGCCCGACGACCTTTCTCGGCTTTGGGACCAAAATGCACTGGGCGCTCGACGATCCTGCCGCGTTTGTTGGCTCACCAGAAGATACGCTGGCCAAGTTCCGCGCTGTGCGCGAACAGATTGGCGCTGCCGTGCGCGATTGGCTGGCCGGGCTTGCGCGCGCCTGAACGATGCACTCTCGTTAAGGCTGATCGCTACACGCTACGCTCACAGGAGACACACACCATGACAACCCATACTCGTTCTGCTGCTGTCGCGACGGGCGCAGTCTTCGGGCGGCTGTCGCTGCTCGACCGCTTCCTGCCCCTGTGGATTTTCCTGGCGATGGCCGCCGGCGTGCTGCTGGGGGCGATCTTCCCCGGCATTCAGGACGCCTTCGACTCGCTGCGCATTGACACCGTGTCGTTCCCCATCACCATCGGCCTGCTGTGGATGATGTATCCCGTGCTGGCCAAAGTGAAATACGAGGAGATGGGCCGCCTGCGCGGGCAGGGGCGGCTCTTCGGCGTCTCCATCCTGCAGAACTGGATCATTGGCCCGGTGCTGATGACCGCCCTGACCTAGCTGTTCCTATCCGATTACCCCGAATACCGCACGGGGCTGATCATCGTCGGGCTGGCCCGCTGCATCGCCATGGTGCTCATCTGGAACATGCTGGCGGGCGGCGACAGCGAGGACTGCGCGGCGCTGGTCGCGCTCAACTCGGTCTTCCAGATCGTCATGTACAGCCCGCTGGCGTACTTCTATCTGAAGCTACTGCCCGGTCTCTTCGGCGCGGACACGGCTGAAGTTGGTGTCACCATGTGGGACATCGCCAAGAGCGTGCTTATCTTCCTGGGCATCCCGCTGCTGGCCGGGATCATCACCCGCTTCGCGCTGATCCGCCAGCACGGACGCGCCTGGTACGATGGCGAGTTCGCCCCGCGCCTGGGCCACTTGGCGATCATCGGCCTGCTGTTCACCGTCGTGGTCATGTTCTCGATGCAGGGCGAGAAGATTGTGGACAACCCGATGGATGTGTTGCGCATCGCGGTCCCGCTGCTGGTCTACTTCACGCTGATGTTCCTGCTCAGCTTCATCCTCTCACACCGGCTTGGCTTCAAGTACAGCGAGTCGGCCACCCTGTCCTTCACGGCGGCCAGCAACAACTTCGAGCTGGCCATCGCCGTGGCCGTCGGCGCATTTGGCATCGCTTCGGGGCAGGCGCTGGCGACCGTCGTCGGCCCGCTGATCGAGGTGCCGGTGCTGATCGGGCTGGTCTACGTGGCGCTATGGCTGGGGCGGCGCTACTACACGGGCGATTCGACGGTGCCGCGCGCCGAGGCGGGAGTCGCCGGCGACTGACCGCTACACGCCTCACCCCCTACCAGCCGAGCCAGGGAGAGGGAAAACGCCCCAACCAGCGGTCCAAGTCCCCCTCTCTAGCTCTGCTGGAGAGGGGGATTGAGGGGGTGAGGCGGGGCGTATGGCGACACGCCCCTACGGACACGAAGCCCCCGCTCACATCCAGCGGCGGCGGCGCATCCAGACGATCATCGTCGCCGGCACGACGATCAGGATCAGCAGCGCCAGGACGAAGGCGGGCAGGTCCGTCCAGGCGTCGAGCGGGGTCACCGGCTGGAAGAAGTTCATCCCGAAGAAGCCCACCACAAACGACAGCGGCATAAACAGCGTGGCGATGACCGTCAGCGTCTTCATCACGTCGTTCATGCGGTTGTTGACCACCGACAGGTAGGAGTCCAGCACGCTGGCAACCAGGTCGCGCAGACTCTCGGTGATGTCGTAGAGACGCACCAGGTGGTCGTACACGTCGCGGAAGAAAACGCGATCATCGTCGAGAATGACCGGGAAATCGCCGCGCGACAGCTTGTTGAGCACCTCGCGCTGCGGGGCGATGATGCGCCGCAGGTGCAGCAACCCGCGCTTCAGCCGGAAGATATTCTCCGGCACGGCAGTACCCGCCCCGTCGAACAGATCATCCTCAATGCGATCAATCGCCTCGTCAATGCTCTCTACCGCCGGCATGTAGTCGGCGACCACCTCATCGGCCAGCTTGTAGAGCAGGTGATCCGGCCCGTGCTGGATATGGCGCACGTCGCGCTGGCACAGCGCCCACACCCGCTCAACGGCGGCGATTGGCTCCGAGCGGTAGGTGAGGACGTAGCTCCGCCCCAGGAAAACATCCAACTCCTGCGTGTGCACCTGCGGCTCGCCCTGCCCGTCAAAGACGACGCCGTGCAGCACCACCAGCAGGTACTCGCCCCAGTCGTCAATCTTGGGGTGATGCGATTCGGCCAGGGCGTCGTCTACGGCCAACGGGTGAAAGCCGAACACATCGCGCAGGATCGGCTCGCAGCGGGCGGGCGGCTCGTCGTACAGGTCGAGCCACAGCAGACCATCGGCGCTCTGCCGGGCGGCGGCAATCGCCTCCATGCTCAGGTCAACACGCAGCGCACCGTCTTTGCCGTAATGGAGTGAGCGGATCATAGCGCCCCCTTGTTTGTTCTTCTGGCGCGCCCCAGGCGCACGCTTTCATCCTAGCACAAAGCCGCCCATCACCACAGTCCCAACAACACAAACGGGTTCACGAGCCAGTTGTCGGACAGTTGCCGCAAGGCCCCTATCCCCCGACCCCTTCCCCCAGCCAAGCCAGGGGAAGGGGAGAACAGCGTGCCGGAGTCCCTCCTCTAGCTCGGCTGGAGGGGGGATCAAGGGAGGAGGCATTCAGCGAATACTCTCGACCTTCCTCTCGTGCCAGGTCGTTCGCAGATCCAACACAAACACCCGCCGCGCGGATGCGGCGGGTGCACCATGTACCCTCTGAATCAACTTGCGCCGGAGCGTGCCCTAGAGCGGGTTATGAACTCCGCACACTCGGCGTAGCGTGCAGGGCACGGCGCATAGGTAGTGATCTGACCCCACCCTGTAGTCCCTCCCCGCTGGCAAGGAGGCTCCCCTTTCCCTTCTTGCGGGGAAAGGGGCCGGGGGATAGGAGGTTGAAAAGTGCATAACACGCCCTAAACTAGCCCGGCCCGCGCCGCGCCCTCGCGCAGGAAGCGCAGCCCCTCAGTCGCCAGGACACCCGGCGGCTGGTTCGGCGGACGCCATAGGCACGTCGCCGCCGCCAGATCGGGGTTGATCGCCGCGAAGGACTCCAGCACCAGCGGCCCGCGATACTTGGCGTCGGCCAGGCCGCGGAAGACCTGATCCCAGTTGACCGTGCCCGTGCCAACCAACCCGCGATGGCTCTCGCTCATGTGCATGTAGCCTAGCGTCTCGGCGCAGGCGACGATGGGCTTATAGAAGCCCTCTTCTTCGATGTTCATGTGGTAGGTGTCGCCGTGCAGTTCGATGTTGTCATAGCCCAGCGCGCGCAGCGCCTTGACCGCCGCCTGCCCATCCTCCAGAGCGTTGTAGAGGTACGTCTCGTAGCGGTTGCACACCTCCAGCCCCAGCGTGATCCCGCGCCGCCTGGCGTCTTCGGCCACCTCAGCCAGTGTCTCGATGACGGTCTGCCGCTCCTGAGGCGTGGGCGCTTTGCCGGTCAGCGTGCCCAGCGAGTAGGCGATGCAGCCGCACAGATACGTGCTGCCGATCTCCTCCATCTTGTCCATCGCGCTCGACAGGAAGCGCCGCGCCGCAGCAGGCGCAGCGGGCATGTGCGCGTCTTTGGGCAGCACCAGCGACGCCGTAGCACCAATCCCGGCCTCGCGCAGCGCCTGCTTATGCGCCGCGGCGTCGAACTGCTCCGGCTTCAGCAGCGGAATCTCGATGAAGTCGAAGCCTGTCCGCCCGGCCTGCTCAATGGCGAGGTTGCCCGTCTCGGTCGTCCAGTCGCCGATCCACAGGAATGCATGTGCTCCGAATTTCGGCATAATGCCCTCTCCTCAAAGAAGCGTGTGCTTTCGCCCAACGCCTCCCATTGTACAGGACTTGCCCGCTTCTGCCTACGCCCCGGAAAAGGCGGAGGTATTTTGCGATAGGGCCAGGATTCCTGAACCGCAAAGACGCAGAGGACGCAGAGAGAGACGACAACGTTCTTCGACTATCTTTTCTCTGCGCTCTCTGCACCTCTGCGGTGATGCTTTACTCTCAAGAAACCACTCACTCCGCGAAAACCGGCTCCGGCAGCCCCAGCCGCACATACTGCTCTGGCGGCGCGTCGTTAGCCTGCATCAGGCGCATCATGTGCGCGATCATCTGCCGCTCGATGGCAGCATCGCGGATCGGGCGCTCCTGTCTGGGATCGGTCGCCAGGTCAAAGAGCAGCGTCTCGAAGGGCGTCGGCGTGGCCCAGGCGCGCGCCGCGATCTTCATCGTCCGGCAGCCTTTGGTGAAGGAGAACGGCTCAGCAAGCTGAATGTCCTGCAACTCGTCCACTTCGAACAGCCCGCGCAGGTGAGTGGGCATCAGCGTGTACTCGTAGAGCGGCGTGTTGTCCGGCGTGACCGGCCCGCGCATGTAGACGTAGCGCCCGTCGGTCACGTTGACGTGCGCGCCCATCACCCCAAAGAGGCACGCTTCGCGCGTGGGGGCGTTGCGGGCCACCGCGTCGCGCAGAGGGACGCCCTGCATGTCCGGGGGCCGCTCCACGCCGAAGAACTCCAGCAGCGTGGCCGGGATGTCGATCATCTGGGCCAGCGCGTCGCGGCGCACGCCCGCCTG
>CAYNHD010000073.1:5493-6588 GCA_964396775.1 uncultured Thermoflexus sp.
CGCGGATCCCAGATGAAGAGCGGGATGCGCGCCAGCTCGTTGTACCAGGGCTGGAGGTTTTTGGCCCACCAGTCGTGCTCGCCGAGCAGAAAGCCGTGATCGGTGGTCACGATCAGCAGCGTGTCGTCCCACAGGTTGAGCGCATCCATTGCGTCCAGCACACGCCCCAGCGACGCATCGCACTGGCTGACCAGCGCGGCGTACTCGAAGCGCATGTGCTGCACGGTGAGCGGGTCTTCGCGCACGGGCGCATAGTCCGGCCAGTCGAAGTGCGGCCCGTCGTACTCGTGCGGGTAGAGGTCTTTGTAGTGCTGGTAGCTGAAGAACGGCTCGTGCGGGTCAAAACACTCAATCTGCAGGAACCAGCGATCTTCTTCGTGGTTGGTGTGGATAAACTCCAGCCCCCGGTCGAAGGTCACTCGCTGCGGGCAGTTCTCCTCGCTGGTCATGTACAGCCGGTTCACCCAGTCCTGGCGGTACTTGCGCGGCTCGAAGTCGCAGTGCCAGCCTTCGATGGAGCGGCTGCTCAGCGTCGGCGGGATGTCCGGGTCGGCGACGCGGCCCTTCCACTGGTCGCCCTCCTGCCCGCGCGAGAACTCCCAAGTGTGGTAGCGGCTGTGATAGGTCGCGCCACCGTCCTCGAAGTAATGCTGGTGATCGGTCACCAGGTGCGTGTAGACGCCGCTACAGCCCAGGATGGACGGCATGGAGTCGTCGAACGGCTCAATCGGCCCCCAGCTGCGGTGCAGGAAGTTGTAGCGGCCCGTGTGCAATTCACGTCGGGCAGGGATGCACGGCATACTGCCCACGTAGGCGTTGTCGAAGGTGGCGCAGCGTCGCGCCAGTCGCTCGAAGTTGGGCGCGTGAATGCCCTGCGCCCCGTAGGGTGGCAGCATGTGCCGGTTGAGCGAATCGAACATGACCAGAAGTGCTTTCATCAATGACCTCCTTGCGATGGCCGGGTCAGAAAGTCAGCTACGGCTTGGGTATGTGCAAAGGTCGTCAGTGACACGCGCGACGCCGGCGCTAGCCACACCCCCACCCACCCAGTGCTCGGCGTGCCCCCACAACACCACCGGGAGAGGGTGGAGAGGT
>CAYNHD010000073.1:6598-12435 GCA_964396775.1 uncultured Thermoflexus sp.
GCCGAGCGGGGATAAGGCAAACCTGGGCGCAGCAGAGCAGCACCCCTACCTGACAGGTTTTGCACGCGCCCTGCGACCTGCTTGACGTGCCCGACGAAACTCTCTATGATTAGGGTGTTGATACCGGTGTCGGCACCGTTGTCAGCCTGCTGTGACTCATGATACTCCGTGCGCGCCAAACAAACAAGCACCCGGAGCCGTGCTCGTGGTCACCATCACCGATGTCGCCCGCGCCGCCCAGGTCTCCAAAAAGACCGTATCACGGGTGATCAACGACCACCCCGACGTGGCCGAGGCCACGCGCCAGCGCGTCCAGGCCGTGATTGACGCCCTCGGCTACCAGCCCAGCATGTTGGCGCGCGGCCTGGTTCAGGGCCGCACCAACACCGTCGGCGTGATCATTGACGAGAGCGCCGAAGACGTGTTCGGCTATCCCCTCTACAGCGAGAACCTGCGTGGCATCTCGCGCGTGCTCAGCCGCCACAACTTCGACATGCTCGTCCATTTCGCCCGCCACGAGACACCCTACACCGACCTGTACCGCCAGCGGCGCGTGGACGGGCTGATCCTGATGAGTATGCCGGTGGACAATCCCTTCCTGCCGGTCGTGCTGGGCGGCGACATCCCCTATGTGCTGACCCAGCGCGTCAGCGACGACGGCACGCCCGCCCGTTGGGTGGACGTGGATTTCGAGGGCGGAGCCGTGCAGGCGCTGGAGCACCTGTGGGCGCTCGGCCATCGCCAGTTCGCCTTCCTGATCGGCCCGCCCAACAAGACCTACGCCCGCCTGCTGCTGCGCGGCTACCGCCGGGCGCTGGCCGACCACGGCCAGGACATCCGCGAAGACCTGATCGTGCGCAGCCAGCCCTATGTCAGCGCCAGCAAGGCGGTGGTGACGGGGCTGTTGCAGCGCCCCGACCCGCCCACAGCCTTCGCCTGCAGCGACGACATGGTGGCCATCCAACTGATCCAGCTTCTGCAGGAGCTTGGCTACCAGGTGCCCGGCGACCTCTCCGTCGTCGGCTCCGACGACGCGCTGATCGCCCGACTGGCCAGCCCGCCGCTGACCACCATCCGCCAGGACGCTTACCGCAAGGGGTCCCTGGCCGCCGAGATGCTTCTGGAGCAGCTTGGCGGGCAGACGAACGGTCATCCATCGCACCAGGTACTGCTGCCGACCGAGCTTGTTGTTCGCGGCTCAACCGGGCCAGTCCGCTCAACGTAAGTCACCTACCAAAGGAGGAGCGCCGATCCCCATTCATCTGCACGGCTTTGCCAGGTTCAGCGTCGAGAGTGTCCGACATCTTCATCGCAGGGTCCTTGCCAGTTAGAAAAGGAGTTCATGATGAGCCTTAACAATCGCCGCATGTCCCGCCGCAATTTTCTGAAGGGAGCCGCCGCTTCGGGCGTGCTGCTGGCCAGCACCCCCGGCGTCAGCTTCGCCGAGAAGGTCAGCTCCATCCACTTCCTGCGCCGCCGCGCCCAGATCGAGACGATCACCATCCTGATCAACGACTCGCCCTGGTTCCCTGGCTTTGAGGCGCTGGTCAAGCAGTACGTCGAGACCACTGGCAACGAGGTCAAGCTCAACGTCACGCCCTTCGCCGGGATGCTCGAAAAGTCGCGCAACGCCGTGCAGGGCAGTGAGAGCGAGTTCGACATCCTCAACCTCAACGAGCAGTGGTACATGCAGTTCTACGCGGGTGGGTTGGTGACGCCCATCCACGACATCAACCCAGATTTCGAGCTAGACCCGAACGTGATCGAGTACGACGCCGCGACGCGCTGGGACGAGTCCCTGCGCTACTCCTCGCCAGACGGCGCGCTCTATGGCCTGCCGATCAACGGCAACATCCAGTTGTTCTTCTATCGCAAAGACCTGTTCGACGAGAAGGGCCTGGCCGCCCCCACCACCTGGGACGAGGTGGAGAGCATCGCCCAGACCTTCCACAATCCGCCGGAGATGCACGGCTTCTCGCTGCGCACCATCGGCGGCAACTGGGAGTTCCAGGCATACCTGCTCAGCTACGGCACCGAGGTCGTCAGCCTCGACCCGGCCAGCGGCGAATGGGTGGTCGGCCTGGCCGCTCCGGGCGCGGTCGAAGCCCTCAAGACGTGGCTGCAGCTGGGCAAGGAATACGGCCCGGCCAACATCAACGCGATGGGTCAGGCCGAGAACCTGGCGCTGATGGCCAGCGGGCGGCTGGCCCAGGTGCACATGGTCGGCGCGGCGGCTCCCAACTACGACAACCCGGATACGTCGGTCGTCGTGGGCAAGATGGGCGCCAGCGTTGTGCCCGGCGGCCCCGGCGGGCGCGCCACGCTCTCCGGCATCTGGGTGATGGGCATCCCCCACAACCTGCCCGAAGTGCGCAAAGCCTCTGCCCTGGCCTTCCTGGAGTGGGCGCTGACCAAAGACGCCCAGCTCTACTACGCCCAGCAGGGCGCTATCCCTGTCCGCCAGGATGTCTACGAAGAGCTATCGGAGGATCCCAAGCTCGGCTGGTGGATGAAGGCGATGGGCGAGAGCACGCCCTTCATCAAGGCGCAGCCGCGTCTGACCGAGACGCCGCAGATCGTCGAGGTCATTGATCGCCGCACCACGCAGGCGCTCATTGACGAACTGACGCCTGAGGAGGCGATGGCCGAGGCCGCCCAGGAAATCTACCAGATTCTCGTCAGCGGCGGGTACAGCGTCAAGCCGCTCGCCTAGCCGGTGTCTGCAAAGACTGTCAGTGACACGGGCCAATAGCCTCACCCCCAGCTTCGCTGCGCCCGGCTTGCCCCCTCTCCACGACGTGGGGGCGGCGAGGCCCGCGTAAGTGGGCCGAGCGGGGGTGAGGCTAGGCAGCACAGCTACCACTGCCTGACAGGTCTTGCACGCACCCCGCCTAGCCAGTACCTGCTGGCACCGGGCCGCTGAGAACGGCACAACCGGCACCTACCCTACCGCTGGAGAGCACGCACAATGGCGACCACAGCCCTTCGCAGGCCAGGCACCGGGCAGCGCCGCCTGGGAACCTTTCTCGATCACCACTTCAAGTACTGGGCGCTGCTGCCAACGCTCGTCTTCATGGCCGTCCTCACCCTCTACCCCGTCGGCCAGTTGCTGCGCCTCAGCCTGTCGGATGCCGAGTTCGTCAAGGGCAAGCTCGTCTGGTCGTATGTCGGGCTGGATCACTTCACCACGCTGAGCCACGACCAGGTTGTGCCCGACGCGCTGCGCAACACGCTGCTCTTCGTCGCGGCCTCGGTGATCATCGAAGGGGCGCTGGGCTTGCTGCTGGCCGTGCTGGTCAGCCGGGTGCGGCACTTCGCCTGGTTCTACCGCAGCGTCTACATGATCCCGCTGCTCATCCCGCCCATCGCCATCAGCGCCATGTGGCGGCTGATGTACGATTACAACTACGGCATCATCAACCAGATTCTTATCGAGCTTGGCGTGCGGCAGCCGCCGCTGTGGACTGCCGACCCCGACCTGGCCCTGGCCTCCGTCGTCATCGTGGACGTGTGGCACTGGACGAGCTTTCTCTTTTTGATCATGCTGGCCGGTGTGGAATCGCTGCCGCACGAACTGGGCGAGGCGGCCCGCGTGGACGGGGCCAACGAGATTCAGGTCTACCGGCACATCTTCCTGCCGCTGCTGCGCCCGACGATCATCGTCGCCCTGATGCTGCGCACGATCCTCGCCTTCAAGGTCTTCGACCAGATTTTTCTGCTGACTGGCGGCGGCCCCGGCACGTCCAGCGAGGTGATCAGCCTCTACGTCTACAAAGTCTTCTTCGTGCAGGGGCGCATGGGCTATGGCGCACTGCTGGCGCTGATCACGGCGCTGATCATGTCGGTCTTCGTGGTGGCCTACCAGTGGCTCAACTCCTATGTCAACAAGACGCGGTGAGAAGGCGGCGCAGCCATGATCAAGCTCAAACCCCGAACCCTGCTGCTGCACCTGGTGCTGATCATCTTCGCGCTGATCATCCTGGGGCCGATGGTCTACACCTTCCTGACCTCGCTCAAGCTGTTCCGCGACATCATCTCCGGCTCGTGGAATTTCGAGCCGACCTCGCGCAACTACGAGCAGCTTTTCATGAGCGACCGCAGCAACTTCACCGACCTGACGCGCAATAGCCTGGTCGTCGGCCTGCTGAGCCTGCTGGTCGTCCAGGTGATCGCCGCGCTGGGCGCGTACAGCATGAGCCGCTTCCGCTGGCGCAAGCCTGTCAGCGGGCTAGTGATGGGCTGGCTGCTATTCATCAACATGCTGCCGCCGATCATCTTCGTCGGGCCGTTCTTCATCATCGCCCGCACGCTTGGCTTCTACGACACGCCCATCGCCATCACCATGGCCCACTCGATCATGAACCTGCCGCTGGCCTTCTGGATGTTGCACAGCTTCTTCGCCGACATCCCGATCGAACTGGAGGAGGCCGCCGCCATTGACGGGTGCAGCCGCCTGCAAACCTTCCTGCGCATCGCCCTGCCCATCGCCAGGCCGGGCATCGCCGCGACGAGCGTGCTGGTCTTCGTCTTTAGCTGGAAGGAGTTCCTCTTCGCCCTCACGCTGAGCAGCACGCCCAGAGCGATGACCATCCCCGTCGGCATCGCCGCCTTCGCCCAGGAATGGAACATCCGCTATGGCGAGATGGCCGCCGCCGCGTTCTTCGCCACCATCCCGGCGCTGCTGCTGGTCTTCGTCGCCCAGAAGCACATCGTCAAGGGCATGACGCTGGGCGCGCTGAAGGGCTGAGCGGGGGCGAGCAGACGCATGACCGACGACATCACCCTCACCCCCAGCGAGTGGCGCGGGCAGCCCGCCTGGGCGCTCGAAAGTGCCCGCCTGCGCGTCGTCACCACAGCGGGGGTGGGAGCCAAGATCGTCTCGATCACCGACAAAGCTGCCGGGCACGAATGGCTGGTGGCCCCTGCCGACCGTTCCTTCGGCCTGCTCACTTACGGCGCGACCTTCATCGAGCAGGACATGAGCGGCTGGGACGAGATGTTCCCCACGATCAAGGCGTGCGCGTACCCGCAGCCTGGCCCCTACGCGGGCGCGGCGCTGCCCGATCACGGCGAGGTGTGGGCGCTGCCCTGGGAGATGATCGCGGCGGAGGACGGCGCGCTGACGCTCGGCGTGGACGGGCGCGCCCTGCCCTACCGCCTGATGCGCACACTGCGCCTGGATGATGCCGCGACGCTGCGCCTGAGTTATGCCGCCACCAACACCGGCGCACACCCGATCACGGCGCTCTGGGCCGCGCACCCGCAGTTCACCGCCGGCGACGATACGCGCATCGCCCTGCCGGACGCCGTGCGCGAGCTGTACAACGTGCGCGACATCCCGGACTGGGGCGCGTGGGGCCTGCGCTACCCCTGGCCGCGCGCCCGCGACCAGCGCGGGCAGTGGGTAGACCTGGATCGCATCGCCCCGCCTGAGTCCGGCACCTGCCGCAAGCTGTACGTCCCGCCGGAGGTGGCCATCGGATGGGCGGCGCTGGTCGAGGAGGGCGCGGGACACTGGCTGCGCCTGGCATGGTCGCCGCAGGACGTGCCGTACCTGGGCCTGTGGGTGGACGAGGGCGCGGTCAACAGCGTGCGCACCGCCGCCCTGGAGATCAGCACCGGCTTTCACGATAGCCTGGTCACCGCCTGGGAGAAGCGGGCCGTGCCCGTCCTCGCGCCGGGCGAGCGCCGGACGTGGGAGGTGCTGCTGCGCGTCGGGACGGGGCCGCTGCCGGGGTAGCGGTTAGCCGTCAGCGATCAGCGAGAGCGGGGGCGGGATTGAGGACGCGGGCAAACCCGTAGGGGCGTATTGCGATACGCCCCTACGAACCTCACCC